>CAMDEB010000192.1 GCA_945893085.1 Rhodoplanes serenus
CGCGTGTAGGCGTCGGCAAGGCCGTCGATGTTCATGCCGCGCTCCTTCGCCTTTTTCATCTCCACGTCGGAGCAGAGATAGGCCCAGGCGGTGTCGTCGAATTGCAGATAGCGGCAGCCGGCGTCATAGAACGCCTTCACCGCCTTGCGATAGGCGGCGGCCAGATCGTCGTAGATTGCGTCGCGATCCTTGTAGAGCTTGGCGTCGACCGCGCCCGGCTCCAGCCGGAAGTGCATCACCGTCGGCGCCGGAATGCACATCTTCGCCATCACCTTGGTGTTCGCCTTCACGAACTTGAAGTGATCGAGCATCGGGTGGTTGGTGAAAGCGATCTTGCCGTTGACGCGGATGCTCTTCGGCTTGGTCTGCACGCCCTGGAACTGGATGCCGTGATCGAGCTCGTAGATCTCCACGCCGTCGAGACCGTCGTAGAAATCGAAGTGCCAGAACATGCGGCGATATTCGCCATCGGTCGCAAGCTGGAGGCCGACCTCCTCCTGCTTCTTGATGACCTTTGGAATCTCCTGATCCTCGATCCGCTTCAGCTCATCGGCGCTGATCTGGCCCTTCTCGCGCTTCTCGCGTGCCTCTTTGATCGGCGCAGAGCGCAGGAAGCTGCCGACATGATCGGCCCGGAATGGCGGCATGGCTCTTGGCATCGGTCGTCTCTCCCTGCGGGTCACTGTGGTGTTGGCGAGGCTTTTCGGAAGCATCGCATGGTCCGCTGTCAGTGGTCGAGAACGGCCGGTCTCGTCAACCCCCGCCGGACGGCGAAGAGGGCCGCGCCGCGCGTGGGACGCCTCCCATTGCGCTGCTCCACGAGTGGGACAAAGCCCGGATCGAGTGACCATTTTGCGGGCGGAATCCGCATGCGAGGCGCGTTCCGCCGCACGTCCCACGCTTGCGCAGTTTTGAGCTTTCGCCCTACTATCCAGTCGAAACCGGGCGAGCGCTCACAGCGCCGGTTTGACCATTTTCGGGAGGAATTTGATGATGAAGCGCATTCTCGCGGCGACGGCCGCGCTTGCCATCTCGGCGTCCTTGGCTTCGGCCCAGGAGGTCAAGGTCGGCGTCAACCTGCCCTACACCGGCATCGGCGCCGAGTTCGCGCAGCTCATCGACCGCGGCATGGAGCTCTACCTCAAGCTCAACGCCGACAAGGTCAAGCCGTACTCGATCAAGCTGATCAAGCGCGACGCCAAGAACCCAGCGGGCAACGACTCCCGGGTCGCGACGCAAGAGCTGCTCACCCAGGACAACGTCGACATCCTCGCCGGCTGGGTCTATTCGCCGAACGCGATCGCCTCGGCGCCGGTGGTGACCGCGGGCAAGAAGCTCGCCGTGATCATGAACGCCGGCACCGCGCACATCACCAACATGTCGCCCTACTACGTGCGGACCTCGTTCAGCATGTGGCATTCCGGTTATCCGATGGGCGAGGCCGCTGCCAAGCAACTGGGCGCCAAGACTGCCGTCGTCGGATACACCGATTTCCCGCCCGGCAAGGACGAGCTGGCCGCGTTCAAGCGCGCCTTCGAAGGCAGTGGCGGCAAGGTGATCGACGAAATCCCGATGGGCGGCGCCGGCGCGGTGCCGGACTTCACGCCGTTCTTCCAGCGTGCCAAGGATAAGAAGCCGGACGTGTTTTTCGTGTTCATCCCGGCCGGTGACCATGCCGCTGCGGTGGTCAAGACCTACGGCGCGCTCGGCATGCGCGAGGCCGGCATCAAACTGATCGGCCCCGGCGACATCACGCAGGACACCAAGCTGCAGGCGATGGGCGACGCCGCGGTCGGCCTCATCACCATGCATCACTATCATGCCGACCTCGATAACGCCGAGAACAAGCGCTTCGTGGCGGCATGGAAGAAAGAATACGGCGCCAACACCACGCCCGACTTCATGGCGATCGGCGGCTACGATGGCATGGCGCTGATCGTGCACATCGTGCAGCAGCTCAAGGGCAAGATCGATGGCGACAAGGCGATCGCCGCCGCCAAGACGTTCAAGAGCAACAGCCCGCGCGGTCCGTTCTCGATCGATCCCGAAACCCGCGACATCGTCATGAACGCTTATCTGTCCGAAGTGGTGAAGGGCAAGGACGGCAAGCTGAGCCAGAAGGTGCTCAGCACGACTCCTAACGTGAAGGATCCCTGCAAGGCGCTGAAGGTGCCGCCCTGCGGCTGATCGCCCGCGATCACGCTTCCGAATAGAACTGGCAGGCCGCCGCCCTTACGGGCGGCGGTTTCGCGTTGGGGGCGAATTGTCGCCGCACGGCGGCTTCGCTTTGCAGTTCGCGGCTTTCGGCCTAGAATTTGAAAAACGACGCCGGTCCAACCGGTTTCTGGGGGAACGAGTGATGACGTGTGTGCGCCTGGCGGCCCGTTGGCCTGCCGTTCGTGCGGTTTCGCCGGCCGCGCGATGATTTTCACCATCGAAAACATCGCCAGCATGGTGCTGGGCGGCGTGGCCGCCGGCATGGTGCTGTTCATCGTTTCGGTCGGGCTGTCCGTCACCATGGGGCTGATGGGCTTCGTCAACCTGGCGCACGGCGCGTTCGCCATGCTCGGCGGCTATATCATCGTGCTGTCGATGCGCCATCTCGGCGTCGGCTTCATTCCGGCGCTGGCGATCGGCTTCGTCATGACCGCGGCGGTGAGCATCGTGTTCGAGCGCGTGCTCTATTCCAGGCTGTACAAGGCGGGCGAGCTGGATCAGGTGCTGTTCACCATCGGACTTGCGTTCGTGTTCATCGCGGCGTTGACGGTGTTCATCGGCCCGGAGAACCAGCCGCTGACGCTGCCGCCGGAGCTGCGCGGCCAGCTCGATCTCGGCATCGTGCAATACCGCACCTACAGCATCTTTCTCATCATCGTCGGCGTGGCGATCGTGATCGCGCTCTGGCTCGGCTTCGAGCGCACCCGCTTCGGCGCGCAGATTCGCGCCGCGGTCGACAACCGCCGCATGGCCGAGTCGCTCGGCATCAACATCGACCGGCTGTTCGCCATCACCTTCGGCTTCGGCAGCGGCATGGCGGCGCTGGGCGGCGGACTCGGCGCCGAATTCCTCGGCCTCGATCCGCAATATGCGTTGAAATATCTGGTGTTCTTTCTGATCGTGGTGGCGGTCGGCGGAGCGGGAAGCATCGTCGGCGTGTTCTGCGCATCGCTGATCATCGGCGTGCTCGACTTCGTGCTGAAGAAATACCTGCCGCAGGGCGGCACGCTGTTCATCTACGCGCTGACCATCCTGCTGCTGCTGTGGCGGCCGCAGGGGCTGTTCGGGAAGCCGTCATGAGCGCGCCCACCGTGTTCGATCATCCGGCGGCGCGCGCGTTGTCGAGGCGCCACCGCCTGCGCTGGTGGGAGCCGCTGCCGTGGATCCTGGCGCTGGCGTTCTACTTCATGTTTCCGCGCTATCTCGGCTTCGGCACCGAGCTGCTGATCATGGTGCTGTTCGCGATCTCGCTCGATCTCGCGCTGGGCTATGCCGGCATCGTCACACTCGGACACGCGGCGTTCTTCGGCGCCGGTGCTTACACCGTCGGAATGCTGGCGCATCACGGCATCTGGAACGAACCGATCTCGAGCCTGTTCATCGGGGCGGCGGTCGCCGCCGCCATCGGCCTCGCCTCCGGCCTGGTGCTGCTGCGCACCACCGGGCTGACGCTGCTGATGCTGACGCTCTGCACCATGGCGCTGCTCGAAGAGGCGGCGAACCTCGGCCACGACTGGACCGGCGGCTTCGACGGCCTGACCGGCATCAGCATTCCGCCGCTGTTCGGGCTGTTCGAGTTCAATCCGCTATTCCCAAAGACGCAGTATCTCTACGTACTGGGCGCGCTGCTGATCTGCTTCGTCTTCGTGCGCACGCTGGTGTATTCGCCGTTCGGCCACAGCCTCACCGGCATCCGCGAGAACACGCTGCGCATGCACGCGGTCGGCGCGCCGGTGCGGACCCGGCTCGTGGTCTGCTACACGATCTCGGCGGCGCTCGCCGGCATCGCCGGCGGCATCTGGGCGCAGGCCAACGCCTACGTCAACCTCAGCACGCTCGGCCTCGACCGCGCGGCGACCGTGCTCATCATCCTGGTGCTGGGCGGCTACGGCCGGCTCTATGGCGCGTTCGTCGGCGCCGTCGCCTACATGGCGCTGTCGCACTTTCTTGCGAAGGTCTATCCGACCGCTTGGCAGCTCGGTCTCGGCTTCCTGCTGGTGACGATCGCGCTGTTCGCGCGCGGCGGCATCATCGGCCTCGGCGAAACGCTGATGGCGCGCCTCAGACCCAAGCTCAAGCCGAAGCCACCGTCATGACCGCGGCGCTGCTGGAAACCCGCTCCGTCAGCAAGAGCTTCGGCGCGTTGCGCGCGGCGCGCGACGTCAGCTTCAAGCTCGAAGAGGGCGCGCGTCACGCGCTGATCGGCCCGAACGGCGCCGGCAAGACCACCTTTATCAATTTGCTCACCGGCGTGCTGCCGCCGAGCTCCGGCGAGGTGCTGCTGAAGGGCGAAGACATCACCACCATGGAGCAGGCCGCGCGGGTGAAACGCGGCATCGCCCGCACCTTCCAGATCAACCGGCTGTTCCGCGGCCTGTCGGTGCTGGAGAACGTCTATATGTCGGTCGCCGAACGGGTCGGCGCCGCGCCGCAGATGATCACCCCCGCGGGCAAGCGCAAGGATGTGATCGACGAGTCCATGCATCTGCTGGAGACGCTGAAGCTTGCCGATCACGCGCATCTCACCATCACCGGATTGCCCTACGGCCGCCAGCGCCTGGTCGAGCTTGCCATCGCGCTCGGGCTCAAGCCCGTGGTGCTGCTGCTCGACGAGCCGGCGGCGGGCGTGCCGAGCGCCGAGACCCACATCATCCTCGACGCCATCGACGCGCTGCCCAAGAGCATCGGCGTCCTGATCATCGATCACGACATGGACCTGGTGTTCCGCTTCGCGAAGAAGATCACCGTGCTGGTGCGTGGCGCGGTGTTTGCGGAAGGAACGCCGAAGGAGATCGGCGCCAATGCCGACGTGCGCGCGGTCTATCTCGGGCAGGCCACCCATGGTTAGTGCGGTCGAGCTCAAACGCGTGTCCGCGGGCTACGGCGAGACCGTGGTGCTGGAGGACATCAACCTCGCGGTCGCGCCGGGCGAGAGCATCAGCGTGATCGGGAGGAACGGCGTCGGCAAGACCACGCTGCTCGCGACCGTGATGGGTCACACCACGCTGCACCAGGGCGAGGTCGCGCTCGCCGGCAAGAGCCTGAACCGGGTGCCGATCTATCGCCGCGCCGCCGCCGGCCTGGGCTTCGTGCCGCAGGAGCGCGAGATTTTCCCCTCGCTCACCGTGCGCGAGAATCTCGACGTCGGCGCGCGGCCCGGCGAATGGACCGACGAGCGGCTGTTCGAGCTGTTCCCGAACCTCAAGGAGCGGATCGGCAACAAGGGCAACCAGCTCTCCGGCGGCGAGCAGCAGATGCTGTCGATCGCCCGCGCGCTGCGCACCAACCCGACCGTGCTGCTGCTCGACGAGCCGACCGAGGGGCTGGCGCCGGTGATCGTCGAGGCGCTGACCGCCGTGCTGGCGCGGCTGCGGGGCGAGAGCGGATTGTCGATCATCCTGGTCGAGCAGAACAGCCGCATCGCGCTGGAGTTCTCGACGCGTTGCGTGGTGATGGACAAGGGGCGCATCGTGTATGATGGCCCGTCGGCCACGCTGCGCGACGACCCGGAACGGCTGGCACAGTTGATCGGAGTCAGCGAGTAGGAGCCACCGATGTCCATTCATCGCCGTCGTTTCCTGCGTCTTGCCGCCGCCGCTGCCTCGCTTCCAGCCGCGCCACACGTCGCCAGGGCGCAAAGCTATCCATCGCGGCCGGTACGCTGGTTCATCGGCTTCACCGCCGGCGGCACCACCGACATCATCGCCCGCGTGGTGGCACAATCGCTGACCGAGCGGCTCGGCCAGCCCTTCATCATCGAGACCCGGCCCGGCGCCGGCACCAACATCGCGACCGAATTGGTGGTGCGCTCGCCGCCCGACGGCTACACGCTGATCTTCGCCAGCGGGCCGAACGCGATCAATGCGACGCTCTACACCAAGCTCAACTTCAACTACATCCGCGACATTGCGCCGGTCGCCAGCATCGTGCGGGTGCCGAACGTCATGGTGGTGCATCCGTCGGTGCCTGCCAGGTCGGTCCCCGAATTCATCGCCTACGCCAAGGCTAACCCGGGCAAGATCAACATGGCCTCGTCCGGCGTCGGCTCGACGCCGCATCTGTCGGGCGAGCTGTTCAAGATGCTGGCCGGCGTCGACCTGCAGCACGTGCCCTATCGAGGCGCCGCGCCGGCGATGGTCGATCTGCTCTCGGGCCAGGTGCAGCTCTATTTCGTCACCACACCGGTATCGATCGAGTACATCCGGTCCGGCCGATTGCGCGGCCTCGCGCTATCCACCGCGACGCGCTCGGACGCGCTGCCGGACCTGCCGACTGTGGGCGAATTCGTGCCTGGCTACGAGGCAAGCGCCTGGTACGGCATCGGCGCGCCGAGGGAGACGCCGGCCGACGTTATCCAGAAGCTCAACAGTGAGGTCAACGCGGTACTGGCCGAACCGAAGGTCAAAGCCCGCTTCGACGATCTCGGCGGCGTCATTCTCAGCGGCTCGCCTGCCGATTTCGGCAGGCTGGTCGCTGAGGAGACGGAGAAGTGGGGCAAGGTGGTGAAGTTCGCCGGCCTCAAGGCGGAGTGACGCGCCTGCGTGTCAGGCGTGCGCCTTGCGCTGCGGGTCGATGATCTTTTCCAGTTTGCCGAGCACGTGCATGCAGGGCAGCACCTGGGCCAGGCTGCCGTTCGGCTCGCGCTTCTCCTGGATCGCCTTGATGAACTCGCGATCCTCCAGCTCGATGCCGTCCATCGACACGTCGACCTTGGACACGTCGATCTTGTTGTCCTTGCCGTCGGACAGATCGTCGTAGAACGCCTTGTAGGTGCCGTTGTCGCAGATGTAGCGGAAGAACGAGCCGAGCGGCCCGTCGTTGTTGAACGACAGCGACAGCGTCAGCATCGAGCCCGACGGCGTCTTGGCGACGATGCCCATGTCCATGGCGATGTTGAGCTGCGGATGGATCGGCCCCTGCACCGCGTAGCAGTCGGAGATGGTCTCGCCGACCTGGTACTGGAACAGGTCGATGGTGTGGGCGGCATGATGCCAGAGCAGATGATCGGTCCAGCTTCGCGCATTGCCGGCGGCGTTGATGTTCTTGCGTCGAAAGAAATAGGTCTGCACGTCCATCTGCTGGATCTTCAGTTCGCCGGCCTTGATCTTCTTGTGGATGTACTGGTGGCTCGGGTTGAAGCGCCGCACGTGGCCGCCCATCGCGGTGACGCCGGTCTCCTTGGCGATCTTCACCAGCGCCTCGGCGTCCTCGACGCTGTCGGTCACCGGGATTTCGACCAGCACGTGCTTGCCGGCGCGCATCACCTGCTCGCCCTGGCGGAAGTGCATCTTCGTGGGCGTGGTCAGGATCACCGCGTCGGCGCGCTTGATGCCCTCGCTCAGATCGCCGGTGTAATGCGGGACGCCGTATTTCTGGGCGACCTGGGCGGTGGAATCCTGGTTGCCGCCGACCAGCGACACGATCTCAACGCCCTGGATCCGCTTCAACGCATCGAGATGCTTCTGACCGAAGGCGCCCTGGCCCGCGACACAAATCTTCATTGGACTCGTTACCCTTTGCTGACGACGCGATCGATCTTGCGGCGCGCCGCGGCGCGCTTGACCTTGGCTTTTGATTTCGCGGCTGGCCGCTTGGCTGAAGTCTTGCCCTTCGAGCCCCTGCGGTGCGGCTCCAGGATGATGTGACCGACGGCGGTGTTCGACGCCGGTACGGTGTAGAAGCGATAGACCTCGTCGACCTTGTCTTCGAGCGCGCCGCGCATCACGAGCCACATCACCATCTCGATGCCCTCGGCGCCGGCTTCGCGCATGAACTCCATGTGCGAAATCTTGGTGAGCTTCTTCGGGTTGTCGGACGCGAGCCCGTCGAGGAACCGCTTGTCGAACTTCGAGTTGATCAGGCCGGCGCGCGGGCCGGAGATCTGGTGCGACATGCCGCCGGTGCCGAACACCACGACGCGCAAATCCTCCGGATAGGATTCAACCGCCCTGCGGATCGCGCGGCCGAGATCGAAGCAACGCTTGGCGGTCGGCGGCGGGAACTGCACGACGTTGACCGCCAGCGGAATCACCGGACAGGGCCATTCCTTCGGCGAGCCGAACAGCAGGTTCATCGGCACCGTGAGCCCGTGATCGACCTCCATCTTGTTGACGATGGTGAGGTCGAACTCGTCCAGGATCACCGACTGGGCGATGTGCGAGGCGAGCTGCGGATGGCCCTTCACCACCGGCACCGGACGCGGGCCCCAGCCCTCGTCGGCGATGGCGAATTCTGCCGCGGTGCCGAGCGCGAAGGTCGGAAT
>CAMDEB010000193.1 GCA_945893085.1 Rhodoplanes serenus
TGGCGCACCTCCGCTTCGGTCTTGAGCCGGCGCAGCACCAATAGATGTGTTCGGACACCTCGTGCTTCTCGCGCACGCTGCGGCACTCTGAACCATTGGTCGCGGCCATCGATATGCAGGCCGATGATATCGGCCCTGGCGATCACCGCCTCCAGCGCCAGCCTCCACATCTCCCCGACGCGGTCGGCGAAGCTGGTCGCGACATAGACGGCAAACGGCACTTCGTATATTCGCCAGCGCGGGCGTGTAAGGATTGCCGGGCGTCCAATCGATGAAATCGGCGCGCACGCTTTCGTCCACCAGAAGCACGATGTGACCGGCCTTTTTTCGGCCCGGCATCCATGCCACCGCGCCGCGTTCGGGCGCGGAGTTGTTGCTCGCGAGTTTGCTGCCGACGACGGCGGCAACCGCGAGCGGCGAAAACTGGGTCGGCAGCGCCTGCCCGCCGCCGCCTTCCTTCATCAGGATGATCGCGGCAATACCTACGATAGGCACGGCGGGAAGCCACCACAGCCTCGTCAGCCACCGCCGCACGGCCGGCGTCTTCGGCACCGGCGGCAGCGTCATGATTGCAATGCCGATGACCAGCAGAAGAACAGCCCACCACAAATCGGCGGAATAGAACTCGAAGGCCCGCGCAGCCTCATGACGCACGTTCCAGAGCGAGAGCGCGTCGAGAACGCCAAGCTCATTGCCGCTGGTGTGGCTGAACGCAAAACCGACCGTGGCGGCAAAGGCGAATATCACGGCCCAGAACAAGCGCAGCCAAAACTGCGGCTGCATGGCGGCGATAGCCAGTGACAGCAGGCACAGGAACCAGACCGCGAGGAAGCCCCCGAGCGTTCCGTAACGCTCCTGATCGATGACCAGCATGATGCGCTGCAGGAAGCCCGATTGGTGACGAGCACAAATGCGGCGATGGCGAGACAGCGAAGAGCCAGACCCCAGCACATGCTCCGCGACGCTTCACCTCGCCACGGTCTTTCATCTCCGCTGCAATCATCGCATCAACTCCAGTCGCTCGCCTGGCTGCTGTCCTGACCGGGGCGCAGTCCATCGGCGGCCGTCACGGGACGGCAGGCAATTTTGGCAGGGTTAGAGCAACAGGGGTGCCACTGGCAAAGCCTCGGCGTGGATTGAGCGCGTACGGTTAATGATCTATTCGCGATGTTGCTTCGCAAAACCTCAGCGAATATAGTCCGCCGCATCGTCGGAGCGTGGCGCAGCCCGGTTAGCGCACCTGCCTGGGGGGCAGGGGGTCGGAGGTTCGAATCCTCTCGCTCCGACCAATTTCCCCACAATTTTCAAATCCTGGAAACCCGAGCGCGGCCCCTGCCCAGGGATTGCGATCGTTGGCACAACCGATCGGTCTCGGTTCGGTTGCCACGGAACGCCTCGAACCTCGCTGCAACGCCCGGCCACGAATTGGTAACTCTGAATCGAGTCGCACTTCGCGCGTCGATGAAATCTGTGGTCGCAACCCGGATCGAATCGGGTTCAGTCGATAGCCTGTCATCGCCTCGATAGGATGACTTGAAATCGAGACGACACCGCCATGGCGATGTCTTGAGAGCGATCATGTCGAGCTTCGGCACCCAGACCGTCAGCTACTACGAAGACCGATCCAACGGCGGCTTTGCTTGGACGGTGTCCTACGACATCAGATTCCTGAATTCGATCGTGGCCGTCGATCTGCGCGTGAAGATGACCGGCGATACCGCCAGCAATTCGGTCGTCAACACCTGGGTCAGCGGCGTCGAGACGTACTGGAACAACAAGGCGTTCCTGGCCGACGCCAACCGGCTCTACGAGGTGACGGTCAACTTCGATTTCGTCAGCAGCGGGCAGCATCAGACGATCGTCGTCCATGATGCGGTCGGCCGCGCCGACATGACGAACTGGTACACAGTTCCGCAGGGCTGGGGAACAGCCTATCTCGACGAAATCGCCGCCCATGAAGTTGGGCACATGCTCGGCAACTACGACGAATACTCAGGCGGCGCGACCAAGAACAATTTTGTCACCACCGGCACGTTGATGTCCGATCTGACGGTGTCCGGATTCCAGAGTTATTTTTGGACCATCGAGTATTACGCCGAGCAGTTCGGCAACATGACGCTGTCCACCGTCCTGGCGACGTCCGGCACATCCGCAGCCGACGTGCTGAACGGCAGTGCCTCGATGAACGGCATTTATGGATTTGCCGGCAACGACACGATCTCGGGGAAAGGCGGAAACGACTTTGTCGATGGCGGAACCGGAACGGACACCGCGGTCTTCGCCGGCGCCTCGAACGAATACCTCCTCACGCTCAACTCGGATGGCACGATTTCGGTCGAGCATCGGTCCGGCACGCGAGCTGATGGCACAGATATCCTCAAGAACGTCGAGCTTGCGAGATTTACCGATGCGACCGTCAGCCTCAACGGCACCGGCAGCAGCGGCAACGACATCATCACCGGCGACAGCGGCGCCAATCGGCTGACCGGCGGCGGCGGCAACGACACGATCAGCGGACTGGCGGGAGACGACACGGCCGTTTTTAGCGGCGCGGTCAATCAATACACCATCACCCGGTCCGGCAGCACGATCACCGTCGTCGATGGCACCAGCGGGCGCGACGGCACCGATACGCTCAGCTCCATCGAACACCTGCAATTTTCCGACCGCTCGCTCGACCTGACGATGGTGGCGAAGGCCGCAGCGGCCGGCACAGCCGACGTCAATTCCCTGATCGAGCTCTACGTCGGCTACTTCAATCGCGTGCCGGGCGCGGCCGGGTTGGACTACTGGATCGACCGGCTGCAAGGTGGCGAGAGCCTCTCGCAGATTTCCGAGGAGTTTTATGCCGCCGGCGTGCAATTCAGCAGCGTCACCGGCTACACCGCCAGCATGAGCAATGCCGACTTCATCCAGCTCGCGTTCGCCAATGTGCTCGGCCGATCCGGGAGCACCGCGCCGGACGCTAACGGCATCGCGTATTGGGATAACGAGATCACGTCGGGCAACGTTACCAAGGGCGGCATGATCCAGCGGATGCTGCATGATGCGCATCTGTTCGCCAACGACCCGACCTGGGGCTGGGTGCCGCAACTGCTCGACAACAAGATCGCGCTCGGCAACTATCACGCGGTCCAGCTCGGCATCGACTACAACTCGGCCAACGAAGAGATCATGGCGACGATGGCGCTCGCCGCCGCGGTCACGTCCACCGACACCAGCGCCGCGGTTTCGCTGATCGGCTTGAGCAACCACGTCTTCGTTTGACCTCGGAGAGGACCGGACGGGGCATCAAACCAGCTTGGTGCGAACCTCGACGACCGCCACGGCGCCCTTTTCGACCTCGGCAATGGCTTGCCTCAGCACGCCCGCCAACTCGGCCGGATCGGTGACCGGTCCCGCGCTCCAGGCGCCGTAACTCTTGGCCGTCATCGCGTGGTTGATGTCGGGATCGACCATGCGCTGGCCGATCCAGGCATTCTCGGCCGGCCGCTTGCGGTCGCCGGCGACCTCGATCTGGTGCTTCTCGTCGTTGCCCCAGGTCGTGTTGTTGTTGATGATGGCGAGCATCGGCGTGCGGTAATGCGCCGCGGTCCAGATCGCGGTTGCCGACATGACGAAGTCGCCGTCACCGAAAATTCCCACGCAGAGTTTTCCGGAGTCGCGGCAGGCGATGGCGGCGCCGACCGCGGCGCCCGGTCCATAGCCGACGCCGCCGCCGCCGTTGTGCCCGAGATACTGGCCGGCGCCGGTGAACTGCCAGATGCCTTCCGGGAAACTCGACTGGTTACGCACCGCCAGCAGCCAGTTCTTGTCCTTGACCGCGTCATAGACCTCCGACACCAGCCGCGCCGGCGTGATCGGCTGGTCGTCCCAGCCCTTGCGGACGTTCTCACGCTGGCGCGCCCGGAGGCGGTCGTGCCGCTCGGCGAGCATCGCCTTGCGCTTTTCGATCCGTGCGTGGGCAGCCGCGTCGCTCCCCAGCCGCTGTTTGACAGCGTCGGCAAGCTGCCGCATCCCGAGCAGCGGGTCGCAACTGATCTGGATATCGATCGGCGCCTGCGAGCCTTCGAGATACGACCACGACGTCCAGGCCATGTCGTTGAGCGACATGTCGACGACCTTGCGGCCGGCGCGATCGCGGCCGACGCCGACCTCCTTCTTCTCGCCGGTGTAGGCATCGAGCAGGCTGGAAACATCGCGGCAGTCGATCGCCAGCACCAAGTCGGCCTCCTTCACGACCGAGCGATCGCCGCTCAGGTTCTGCCGATGGCCGGTCGGAAACGCCACAATGCCAAGGTCGTCCTGATAGGCAGCACCAGTGAGCTCGACCAGCTCCAGCAGCGGCGCGGTGCTGGCCGGATTGATGCCGAACCGGCCACCGACGATCAGCGGGAACTCAGCCGCGAGCAGCACTTCGGCGGCTTTCGCCAGCGCATCCGGATTGGCCGCGACCGGTGGCGCGATCTGCCACGTCTTGGCGTCGGGCATGCGCAGGTTGCCTTCGATCAGGCGCTCCTGCACCGCGCAGTCCACCGTCACGTAGACCGGTCCGGTCGGCGGCGTCATCGCCGCCTTGTAGCCGCGCGCCAGCGCGTCGAGGGTCGATTGTCCGGTCGGCGGATCGTCCGCCCATTTGACGTAGGGCTTGACGATCTCGCTCTGCTGGTTGGCGCAGTGCAGCCAGTCGATCCAGCGCCGGTCGGCGGGATCGAACGGGCCGCTGCCGCCGATCACCATCACCGGCGCGTGGTCGCCGAACGCATTGTAGATCGCCATCGAGCCGTTCATCAGGCCGACCATGTTGTGCACCATGCACACGCCGACCTTTCCGGTCGCCTTGGCGTAGCCGTGCGCCATCGAAATCGCGACCTGCTCGTGCGGCGCCATGATGAGCTGCGGCTTGTGATTGCGCCCGAAGTTGACGAGCGAATCGTGCAGACCGCGAAAGCTCGAGCCCGGAAGCAGAAAGACGTAATCCACCTGCAACTGGCTCAGGAATTCGACGAACGCATCGGAATAGTATTCCGCCTCTCGCCGGTTGGCGGGCAGATTGACCGGCGTTTCGCTCGTGTACCGCACGGGCGGGCGATGGCTGTCGTTCATCAACGTCTCCTTGCTGCCGCTCGGCCGCGATCGGGTGCAAATTTCTGATGTCGCCGACAGCCTGCCGCTATGCGGCCTCGTCCTTGAGCGCTTCGTCGAGCAGCCGGCGGCATTCGCCGAGCTCGTGCAGCGCGCTCTGCAGCTTGCGGACATCCTCCCGCGACAGGCCGCCGTCCGGCGCGACGGCCATCCTCGGCGGCTCGGCCGGTGCGGCATCGGGAGCGAGCTCCCGGCCGGGCGCCTTCAGCAGACCGAACAGCGTGCGCGCGGCCTCGTCGGGCGGCAGCTGCTCGGCTTCGACCGGCGCCTCCTCGCCCGGCCGGATCGCCGGTTGCGCCGCGCCCGGCTGCCAGACCGCCTGGACCAGCTTCGGCCCCTGCTCGCGCAGGATGCGCTGCACCCCGCGGATGGTGTAGCCCTCGCCGTACAGCAGGTGGCGAACGCCGCGCAGCAGATCGACATCGTCGGGACGGTAGTAGCGCCGCCCACCGGCGCGCTTCATCGGCCGAATCTGCGGGAACCGGCTCTCCCAGAAGCGCAGCACGTGCTGCGGCACGTCGAGCTCGTCTGCAACCTCGCTGATGGTGCGGAATGCGTCAGGAGCCTTGTCCAAGGCCGCTCACTCCCGGATTGAAAGAATGCAAGGAAACCAGCACGCAAACGCGCAAGGAAACGCGAACGCGACGCGGCTACTTTTCGGCTTCGTCGCCGACTTCGACGCCGTTGATCCGCTGCTTGAGGATGGCCGACGGCTTGAACACCATCACCCGGCGCGGCGAGATCGGCACTTCCTTGCCGGTCTTCGGGTTGCGGCCGATACGCTGGCCCTTCTTACGCACCACGAAGGAACCGAACGAGGACAGCTTCACCGTTTCGCCCCGTTCAAGGCAATCGGTCAGCTCCTGCAGCACCAGTTCAACCAGCACAGCCGACTCCGTGCGCGACAGACCCACCTTCTGGTAGACCGCTTCGCCCAGGTCCGCTCGTGTGATGGTTTTTCCCGACATCGCCAGCCCCGTCTCGGCGACCATATCCCGCTGAATTTACGACGATATTAGCTTCATCCCGGGCGGTCAACGGGGCCGCAAGCCGTCTTCCGCTTCTTTTTCAGGCCCTTAGCCGGGCTTTTGGACCCCGTCCGAAACCTCCGAGAGCTCGCAATGCATCACCAGCGCGTCGATCAACCCGAGGCTTGGATGCCGGAACGCGCGCGGGATACGTCCGACCGTGGAAAATCCCAGCCGTTCCCACAAATCCACCGCGCGCTGGTTGCTGCCAACCACGAAATTGAACTGCATGGCGCGAAATCCGCGTGCCCTCGCCTCATTGAATGAATGTAACGCCATCGCCCGCGCGATGCCGCGTCCGGTTGCGGACGGCGCGGTCATATAGCCGCAGTTGGCGACGTGATCCCCGCCGCCCTTCTGGTTGGCGCGCAGGTAGTAGGTGCCGACAACGGCGCCCTCATCCTCAGCGACGAACACCGCGTGACCGGGAGACCACCAGTAGGCGAGCGCGTCCGCAGCGGTCATGTCCGGCGGCAGCGCGTAGGTCTCGCCAGCCCGGATGATCGGTTCGAGGATCGACCAGATCGCCGCGTCATCGCCGCGCTGCGCCGGGCGAACGCGCATGCGCTCTACCAGCGGACCAGCGCCGCTCCCCAGGTGAAGCCGCCGCCCATCGCTTCGAGCAGCACGAGATTGCCGCGCTTGATCCGCCGGTCGGCGACCGCGTCGGACAACGCCAGCGGGATCGAGGCGGCGGAGGTGTTGCCGTGCCGGTCGACGGTGGTGACGATCTTCTCCGGGGCGATGCCGAGCTTGTGCGCGGAGGCGTCGATGATGCGCTTGTTGGCCTGGTGCGGCACGAACCAGTCGATGTCGTTTGCGGTGTAGCCGGTCGCCTTGAAGGCATCGACGACCACGTCGGTGATCATCGACACCGCGTGCTTGAACACCTCGCGGCCTTCCATGCGCAGATGACCGACGGTCTGGGTCGAGGACGGGCCGCCGTCGACATAGAGCTTGTTCTTGTGGCGGCCGTCGGAGCGCAGATGCACGGTGAGCACGCCGCGATCCTCGCGGGTTCCCGGCTGCTCCTGCGCCTCCAGCACGACCGCGCCGGCGCCGTCGCCGAACAGCACGCAGGTGGTGCGATCGCTCCAGTCGAGGATGCGCGAGAACGTCTCCGAGCCGATCACCAGCGCGCGCTTGAAGGCGCCGGTCCGCAGCAGCCCATCGGTGGTCGCAAGCCCAAAGACGAAGCCCGAGCACACGGCCTGCAGGTCGAAGGCCGCGCCGTGGGTGATGCCAAGCCCGGCCTGGACCGAAACTGCGCTGGCCGGAAAGGTCTGATCCGGGGTCGAGGTCGCAAGCACGATGAGGTCGATCGATTGCGCGTCGATCTTGGCGTTGGCAAGCGCGGCCCGTGCCGCATGCAGCGCCATGTCGGAAGTGAGCTCGCCCGCCGCCGCCACGCGCCGCTCGTGGATCCCGGTGCGCTGCACGATCCATTCGTCGGAGGTCTCGACGGCGCGCGCCAGCTCCTGATTGGTGAGCACGCGGCTCGGCAGATAGCTGCCGCATCCCAGCACGACCGAACGCTGCATGGTCACGACGCCGCTCCGACGATGGCAGGGGATGAAGCGGTGGGGCGCATGTTGCCCCGAAGCGACTCGCCGATCTTGCTCAGCAATTCATAGCGCACCATGTCGTAACCCATGTCGATCGCCGAGGCGTAACCCTCCGGGTCGGTACCGCCGTGGCTCTTGATGACGACGCCATTCAATCCGAGGAACACGCCGCCGTTCGCCTTGCGCGGGTCCATCTTGTCGCGCAGCGTGCGGAACGCCTCGCGCGCCAACAGATAGCCGAGCCTGGCGCGCAGCGTGCGCGTCATCGCACTTCTCAGATAGCCGGCGAACTGACGCGCCGTGCCTTCCGCGGTTTTCAGGGCGATGTTGCCGGCGAACCCTTCGGTGACCACCACGTCGGCCGTGCCCTTGCCGATATCGTCGCCTTCGACGAAGCCGATGTACTCCAGGTGCGGCAACGGCTCGTCGCGTAGGATGCGGCCGGCCTCGCGCACCGGCTCAAGGCCTTTGACCTCCTCGACGCCGATGTTGAGCAGACCCACCGTCGGACGTTCGAGATCGAACAGCACACGCGCCATCGCACTTCCCATCACCGCAAGATAAACCAGATGCTGCGCGTCGGCCCCGATCGTGGCGCCGACATCGAGCACGATGGATTCGCCCCGCAACGTCGGCCACAGCGCGGCGATCGCCGGCCGCTCGATGCCGGGCAGCATCTTCAGTTTGAACCGCGACATCGCCATCAGAGCGCCGGTGTTGCCGGCCGAGACCGCGA
>CAMDEB010000194.1 GCA_945893085.1 Rhodoplanes serenus
GGCTTCCAGGCCCGTTGCTGCGATAGAAACACCGGCGGCTTCAGGCAACGAGATTTCGTCCGAAGGATCAGCAATGGCGCAGCAACGGCTCGGCATCATCATGAACGGCGTCACCGGGCGCATGGGCATGAACCAGCACCTGATCCGGTCGATCGTCGCGATCCGTGCCCAGGGCGGCGTCGCGCTCAAGAACGGCGACCGCGTGATGCCCGATCCGATCCTGGTCGGCCGCAACGCCGAGAAGGTGCAGCAACTCGCCAAGACGCACGGCATCGCGCGCTGGACCACGGACCTCGACGCCGCACTGAAGGACAAGAAGGACACCTTGTTCTTCGACGCCGCGACCACGCAGCTTCGCGCCGGCCTGCTGAAGAAGGCGATGAAGGCCGGCAAGGACATCTATTGCGAGAAGCCGGTCGCCGACAACCTCAAGGACGCGCTCGATCTGGTGCGCGTTGCCAAGAAGGCCGGCATCAAGCACGGCGTGGTGCAGGACAAGCTGTTCCTGCCCGGCCTGCTCAAGCTCAAGATGCTGATCGACTCCGGCTTCTTCGGCCGCATCCTCTCGGTGCGCGGGGAGTTCGGCTATTGGGTGTTCGAGGGCGACTGGCAGCCAGCGCAGCGGCCGTCGTGGAACTACCGCAAGAAGGACGGCGGCGGCATCATCCTCGACATGCTCTGCCACTGGCGCTACGTGCTCGACAACCTGTTCGGCGAAGTCGAGAGCGTGTCGTGCCTCGGTGCGACGCATATCCCGAAACGCTGGGACGAGGACGGCAAGCCCTACACGAACGATGTCGACGACGCCGCCTATGCGACGTTCCAGCTCAAGGGCGGCGCGATCGCCCACATCAACAGCTCGTGGTGCACGCGCGTGCGGAGAGATGATCTCGTCACCTTCCATGTCGACGGCACGCTCGGCTCCGCCGTCGCCGGCCTGCAGAAATGCTGGAGCCAGGCGCGGGTCAACACGCCGCGCCCGGTGTGGAATCCGGACGTGCCGCAGACGATCCAGTTCTTTGACACCTGGTCCGAGGTGCCGGGGCTCGGCAATTACGACAACGGCTTCAAGACCGAATGGGAGATGTTCATCCGTCATCTCCACGAGGACGCGCCGTTCCACTGGACGCTGCTCGAAGGCGCAAAGGGCGTGCAGCTCGTGGAGGCTGGCTTGAAAAGCTGGAAGGAGCGGCGCTGGATCGATGTTCCGGCGCTGAAGGTGTGAGATGGTGTCATTGCCGGGCTTGACCCGGCAATCCATCCTCTTCGCAAGAAGATGGATGCCCGGGTCAAGCCCGGGCATGACAGCGGAGTTACAAAGCGACACCGCAAGAGGATGATGTGCCAACTCTCAATCTCCCCATCGCTTCCGGCAAGCTCGCGGCCTACACCACGCAGCCGCCGCGAAACTTTCCCGCGGCCAAACCGCCGTTCAACCGCATCGCCTATGCGGCGGTGCATGTGGTGGCCGACCCGCACGCCGACCGCGATCCGTGGCTCGATGCGGCGATCGACTGGGACGCCACCATGGCGTTCCGGCGGCACATCTGGTCGCTCGGCTTGGGCGTCGCCGAAGCGATGGACACCGCGCAGCGCGGCATGGGGATGGATTGGCCGACTTCGCTCGAGCTGATCCGCAGGAGCCTGGACGCCGCCAAGGATTTCCCCGGCGCGTTGATCGGCTCCGGCGCCGGCACTGACCATCTGCAGCCAGGCGCGAGCGTGACCATCGACGACGTCACCCGCGCCTATGAAGAGCAGTGTGCCGCGGTCGAGAAGCTCGGCGGCCGCATCGTGCTGATGGCGAGCCGCGCGCTGGTCAAGGCCGCGCGCTCGCCGGATGACTACGCCAAGGTCTATGGCCGCATCCTCGGCCAGGTGAAGCAGCCGGTGATCATCCACTGGCTCGGCGAGATGTTCGATCCGGCGCTGGAGGGCTATTGGGGCCACACGGATCATTTCAAGGCGATGGACAATGCGATCGCGGCGATCGCCGCCAACGCCGCCAAGGTCGACGGCGTGAAAATCTCCCTGCTCGACAAGGACAAGGAGATCGCCATGCGCCGCCGCCTGCCGCAGGGCGTGCGCATGTACACCGGCGACGATTTCAACTACACCGAATTGATTGCGGGCGATGCGCAGGGCTATTCCGACGCCTTGCTCGGCATCTTCGACGCCATCGCGCCGGCGGCGTCGGCTGCGCTCGGCGCGTTCAGCCGCGGCGACACCAAATCGTTTCACGATATCCTGGCGCCGACCGTGCCGCTGTCGCGCCACATCTTCAAGGCGCCGACCCGCTTCTACAAAACCGGCGTTGTCTTCATGGCCTATCTCAACGGCTTGCAGGATCATTTCACCATGGTCGGCGGCCAGGAGAGCGCGCGTTCGACCTTGCATCTCGCCGAGCTGTTCCGGCTCGCCGATGCCGCGGGGCTGCTGTCCGATCCCGAGCGCGCTGCGGCGCGCATGCGCCACGTGATGGCGGTGCGGGGCGTGGCGGCCTGATGCGTGATCTCTCGCACGACCTTGGGCTGCTCGCGATCAACTCCGCGACGGTGAAGGCGTGGTCGCTGGAGCAACTGGTCGAGGGCTGCGCCCGCGCCGGCATTTCTGCCATCGCGCCGTGGCGCGACATCGTGCAGGCCCATGGCATCGACAAGGCCGGCAAGCTGATCCGCGACGCCAGGCTCGATGTGTCGTGCCTCTGCCGCGGCGGCATGTTCCCGGCGAGCGACGAGGCCGGCCGCCACGCGGCGCTCGACGACAACAAGCGCGCCGTTGACGAGGCCGTCGCCATCGGCGCGCGCTGCCTGGTGCTGATTGCAGGCGGCCTGCCCAAAGGCTCGAAGGACCTCGCCGGCGCGCACGCCCAGGTGCGTGACGGCATCGCCGCGCTCTTGCCTCATGCGCGAGCGGCCAATATGCCGCTCGCGATCGAGCCGCTGCACCCGATGACGGCGGCGGATCGCGCCTGCGTCAACACGCTGGCGCACGCCAACGACCTTTGCGACGAGCTCGGCCAAGGCCTCGGCATCGCGCTCGACGTCTATCACGTGTGGTGGGACCCCGACCTGCCGCGCCAGATCGCGCGCGCGGGCAAGCGCATCATCACCTATCACGTCTGCGACTGGCTGGTGCCGACGCGCGATCTGGTGTTCGACCGCGGCATGCCGGGCGACGGCGTCATCGATCTGCGCGCCATCCGGGCCATGGTGGAGGCAACCGGCTATGCCGGACATTGCGACGTGGAGATTTTCTCCGCGCAGGATTGGTGGAAGCGCGATCCCGCCGAGGTCCTGCAGATCTGTGTCGAACGGCATCAGTCCGTGGTCTGATTGACGCAGATTTCGTCCAGAATTTGGGCTTGTGAAAGCCCACACCGCGTCCATACAATCCTTCATAGAATAGAGAGTGCATCAGCGCTCCAAGATGTCATGGCCCGCAGGGAGGGACGCAAGATGAAGCGCTTGAGCGGCATTCTGGCCTTGGCATTGGGGCTCGTGCTCAGTGCGACCGGCGTCGAGGCGCAGGCGCCGTATCCCAACAAGCCGATCCGGGTGCTCGTGCCCTACGCGCCGGGCGGTTTAACCGATGTGGTGGCGCGCCACTACGCCGAGCAGCTGCGCAAATCGCTCGGGCAGAACCTCATTGTCGAGAACAAGCCGGGCGCCTCTGGCATCATCGCAATCGAGGAGATGGCTCGCGCCCGGCCGGACGGCTATACCATCATGATCGGCAACATCTCGACCAACGCCCTGACCCCGGTGCTGTTGGCGAAGAAGATGCGGATCAACTACGACAACGACGTGCAGATCATTGCGCGTCTCGCGGAAGCGCCGGTGTTTTTCATCGCGACCACGACCAACTTCCCGCCGAAGACGTTCGCCGAGTTCATCGACTACGTGAAGAAGCATCCCGGCGACGTGCGCTACGCCAGTGCCGGCATCGGCGCCTACCAGCACGTCAACACTGAGATCCTCGCCAAGCGGGCGGGACTGCAGATGCTGCACATTCCGTTCAAGGACGGCGGCTCCGGCATCCTGCGCGACGTCGCCGGCGGCGACACCCATGTGTCGTGGTTCAACGTCACCAATCCGGTCGGCATGATCAAGGCCGGCAAGGTGCGCCCGCTCGCGGTCGCGGCGCCGCAGCGGCTGGCGGCCTGGCCCGATGTTCCGACCATCACCGAGCTCGGCTTCCCGGGGTTCCGGGCGTCGCAATGGTCGGCGGCGTTCGCGCCCGCCGGCGTGCCGCGCGAGATCATCGAGGTCCTGCACAAGGCCTTCGTCGCCGCGGCGAAGACGCCGGAGATGCAACAGACCTTCGAACGCGGCGGCATGACCGCGCCGTCGCAGAACTCGGTCGACGATGCCAAGGCCTGGCTGAAGGACGAGATGGATACGTGGCGGCGCGACATCGCCGCGGTCGGCATCAAGGTGGACGAGTGAGGGCGCGGCCCTCGTGCCACCCTCTCGACCTCATGCTGAGGAGCGTTGCGAAGCAACGCGTCTCGAAGCATGGGGCCGCCCGCATCCTTCGAGACGCCGCCTTCGGCGGCTCCTCAGGATGAGGGCGGAGAGGGAGCGGCATATGACAATAACAATGAAGGGCATTGAACTTTGAAAATTGGAATCCTGCTCGGCGACGACATCGGCCTCGAGGTCGTGCCGGAGTGCGTCAAGGTGATGAAGACGGCGGCGGCGCGCTCGGGGCTTGGCATCGAATGGCATCCGCTGCCGATCGGCAAGGCCGGCCACGAGGAGCACGGCAACACGCTTCCGGCGATTACCGAAAGGACGCTGCGCGATCTCGACGGCTGGATCATGGGCCCGATCGGCCACGCGGCCTATCCGCGCGGCGACTCGACCTGGGTGATGCCGCCGGTGCGCAAGAAGTTCGAGCTGTTCGCGGCGCTGCGGCCGTCGCTGTCGCATGACACGATTCCGTCGGTCCACAAGAACGTCGACATCGCGTTCTTCCGCGAGCTGACCGAGGGAATGCTTTATTCCGAGACCGTGGTCGCGGGCCTGCCGGAGTTTCGGCCGAACGACGATATCACCGTGTCAATGCGCGTGATCACCCGCAAGGGCTCGAACCGCGTGGCGCGCGAGGCGTTCGAATTCGCCCGCAGCCGGCTGCGCAAGAAGGTCACCGCCGCGCACAAGGAGC
Source organism: Rhodoplanes serenus (assembly GCA_945893085.1). Classification (GTDB taxonomy): domain Bacteria; phylum Pseudomonadota; class Alphaproteobacteria; order Rhizobiales; family Xanthobacteraceae; genus Z2-YC6860. The sequence continues at coordinate 5,170 of CAMDEB010000194.1, forward strand.
CGGTCTACCGGCTCGCCTGCGGCATGTTCGCCGAGGAATGCCGCAAGGTCGCGAAGGACTATCCCGACGTCGCCTTCGAGGAGATGATGATCGACTCGATCGCGATGAAGCTCGTGACCGATCCGCAGCGCTTCGACGTCGTGGTCACCACCAACCAGTTCGGCGACATCCTCACCGACATCGGCGCCGGACTGGTCGGCGGCCTCGGCCTCGCGCCCGGGCTGTGCGTCGGCGAGAAACAGGCGATGGCCCAGGCGACGCACGGCTCGGCGCCGGACATCTTCGGCCGCAACATCGCCAATCCTTACGCGATGATCATCTCCGGCCAGATGCTGCTGGGCTGGCTCGGCAACAAACACAAAGAACCGAAGGCGGTCACCGCCGCGCAATCGATCCTGAATGCGGTCCGCCAGGTGATCGCCGAGCATAAGCATCTCACGCCGGATCTCGGCGGCAAGGCGAGCACCCAGCAGATGGGCGACGCGATCGTTGCGGCAATAAAATGATCTGAACTAACAGAACGAACAAAAGGGGAGGATGGCAATGCGAAATCTGACCAAGGCCAATCTGGTCAAGACCATGGCCGCGCTCGGTCTTGTTTGCTTGTTGCCCACGCTCGCCGCCGCGCAAGCCTGGCCGCAACGGCAGATCAAGGCGATCGTGCCGTTCCCCGCGGGCGGCGGCACCGATCTCATGGGCCGGCTGGTCGCCAAGCACCTGGGCGACAAGCTCGGCCAGCAGGTCTATGTCGAAAATATCGGCGGCGCGAACGGCTCGATCGGTGTGCAGGCGGTGATGCGGTCAGATCCGGACGGCTACACCATCGGCGTGCTTTCCGACGGGCCGATGATCGTCAATCCGGCACTCTATCCGAACAACCCGTATCAGACGCTGCGCGACTTCATCCCCGTGGCGATGGTGAACCGCTTCCCGTCGATGCTGACCGCGAATCCGTCCACCGGCATCAAGACCGTGGGCGACCTGATCCGAGTGGCCAAGGAGAAGCCCGGCACGCTCAACTATTCCTCCGGCGGCATCGGCAACTTCAGCCACATGGGACTGGAGCTGCTCGCCAACCAGACCGGCATCAAGATCGTCCACGTGCCCTATCGCGGCATCGGCCCCGCCACGCAGGCGATCCTCACCGGCGAAGTGCAACTCCTTTACAACAACGTCGCGACATCGCTCGAGCACGTGCGCGCCGGCAAGTCCAACGCGCTCGCCATCGGCGAGTCCAAGCGCCTGGCCGGCCTGCCGGACGTGCCGACCATCGCAGAGACGGTGCCCGGCTACGACTTCTCGGCCTGGATCGGCATCTATGTGCCGGCCAAGACGCCGGCTGCGATCGTGGACAGGCTCTCCAAGGCGGTCGCCGATTTCCTCGAGGAGCCGTCGGTGAAGAAATACTTCGCCGATCAGTTCATCACGGCGAGCTACAAGAACCCCGGCGACTTTGCGGCCTACATCCAGGCTGAGCTCACCAAATGGGACAACGTGGTCAAGACCGCCGGCATCAAGGTGCAATGATCCGGACGCGCAGCACAGCAGGTTGACGCATATGTACAATCTCCATCTCAGCGCGGAGCAGCTCGAGTTCCGCGACACGATCCGCGGCTTCGCCAACGACGAGATCAAGCCGGTCACCTTGAAATCGGACCGTCTCGATGCCGCGGACCGTCGCCTGCCGATGGACGTGCTCGACAAGGCCTCGCAAATGGGACTGCGGGCGTTGGCGCTGCCCGAAGAGCTGGGCGGCGTCGGCGCCGACAACCTGACCTGCTGCATCGTGGTCGAGGAGCTGGCGGTGGGCGACAGCGACGTCGCCGCCGTGCTGATGGAGACATCGGCGCTGGGCCGATTGCTGTTCCAAGCAATGAATCAAGAGCAGCGCGACCGCTTCCTGCCGAAATTCCTGGAGGACGATCGCTATCATCTCGCGCTGGCCGAGCGCGAGCCGGACAGCGACACGTCGCTGGGATTGAACTATCACCGCCCGGTGGCGGGCGCGCGGCTCAAGACTATAGCGGTGCGCGACGGCGATTCTTTCGTCATCAACGGTGCGAAGGAAAACGTCGCCAACGCGCCGATCGCCAAGCTGATCGCCCTGCAGGTGCAAACCGACGCGGGCGTCAGCACCATCCTGGTGCCGCGCGATACCGTGGGCCTCACGGTGCGCGAGCAGACCGAGGCGCGCTGGTATCACGGCTCCAGCGGCGAGGTAGCGCTGGAAAACTGCCGGGTTCCGGCAACAAATCTTCTCGGCGCCGAAGGCCAGGGTACGCTGCGGGAGCAGACCGGCCGTCATGCTCCGCTGTTCCAGGCCTTGAACCTCGGCATCGGCCGCGCCGCCTACGAAGCGGCGCTCGACTACGCGCAGTTGCGCGTGCAGGGCGGCCGCCCCATCGTCCAGCACCAGGCGATCGGCACCAAGCTCGCCGACATCGCGATCCGGCTCGAGGTCGCGCGCATCGCCATCTGGCAGGCGGCCTGGGCGTCGGATCACCCCGAGGCTTTCGCCGACCGCAGCCTGTCCGACTTGCCGCTGACCACGATCGCGGAGGCGTTCGCCTCGGAGGCGATCTACCGCGCCACCAAGGACTCCGCCGAATGCTTCGGCGCCATGGGCGTGATGCGCGACATGCCACTGCAGAAATACATCAACGATGCGCGCATCTGCCTCTACTCGGGCGACGGCGCGAGCGACGCCAAGCTGCGCATCGCCGAAGCGTTGGCGGGCTATCGACGCTCCTCGGCGCCGATGCTCGCAGCCGAATAACCTGAAGGTCACATCATGGACTTCTCACTGAGCAACGAGCAGCGCTCCTGGCAGATGGCCGCGCGCAAGTTCGCGGACGAGGAAATCAAGCCGATCACGCTGGAGCTCGACGAAGCGCCCGACGCACACGGCACCTTCGATTGGGACATCGTCGAGAAGGGCTCGAAGCTCGGTTTCCGCACCATGGCGGTGCCGAAGGAATACGGCGGCGAGGGCACCGACTACGTCACGCAGGCTCTGGTGATGACCGAGCTCGCCCGCGGCGACAGCGCGATCTCGAAAACCTTCAGCCAGAACTGGAAGTGGAGCCATCTGATTTCGGCGGCCTGCAACGCCGAGCAGAAGGAGCGTTTCTTAAGGCCGTTCGTCGCCGATCATCGCTTCCTGCTCGGCAAGGGCATCACCGAGCCGACGGCGGGCTCCGACAACCGCATGCCGCCGAAGGACGATCCCAAGGCCGGCCTCAAGCTGCGCGCCGA
>CAMDEB010000195.1 GCA_945893085.1 Rhodoplanes serenus
CGCGGTCGCGGCGCACTGCCGCCACCCGGCATGAGTCTTGCTTTTCGTTCTTCCAGCTTTGCATGGAGGAACGATCGTGGGTCGTCATTTTCTGGCTGCTTTGACTGCCCTTATCGCCACCTGTGGCGGTGCCTGGGCTGACGTTTGGCCCGCGAAGCCGATCCGGGCGATCATCCCGTTCGGCGCTGGCAGCGCGACGGATATCATCCCGCGCCTGGTGTTTGAGCAGCTCGCGATCGAAATCGGGCAACCCATCGTCGTCGAGAGCCGCGGCGGCGCGGGCGGCACCATCGGTGCAAGCGCGGTGGCCAAGGCCGAGCCCGATGGCCACACCATTCTGGTCACGTCCTCGGCGCATACGATCACGCCCGCGATCTATCCGAACCTGAGTTACGACACCGCGGGCGACTTCGTCGCCGTCGGCGCGCTCGGCAACGTGCCCAACGTGCTGATCATCGCGCCGTCCAAAGGGATCAAGACCGTTCAGGATTTTGTTGCCACTGCCAAGGCCAAGCCCGGGTCGTTCAATTTCGCCACCGTGGGCGTCGGGTCGGCGGTGCATCTCAGCGCCGAGCGCTTTCGCATCAGCGCCGGCTACGACGCCGTGCATATCCCGTTCAAGGGCGGCGCCGAGGCGCTGACCGAAGTCATCGCCGGGCGCGTCGACTATTATTTCTGTCCGATCGCGACCGCATTGCCGCATATCCAGGGCGGGCGCCTGCTCGGCCTCGCGGTGTCCAGCCCGCAGCGCGCGTCCGCCTTGCCGGAGCTGCCGACCACGCTGGAGGCAGGCTATGCGGATTCCGATTACATGTTCTGGATCGGTATCTTCGTGCCGGCGAAAACGCCGACCGAGATCGTCGCCAAGCTGCATCAGGCGCTGCAGAAGACGCTGCAAGGGCCGGCGCTGAGGCAGAAGCTTGCGACGCTCGGAGTCGAGCCGATGCCATTGAGCTCGGCGCAGTTCGAAGCGCAGGTGCGCCGGGAAATCGGCACCTATGCCGCCTTCGCCAAGGCGGCCGGGCTGAAGCCCAATTAGGAGGCAGCCTCAGGGTCAGAGCGTGAAGCTCGTGCCGCAGCCGCAGGACGCCTTGGCCTGCGGGTTGTTGACCTTGAACGCGGCCCCGATCAGGTCGTCAACGAAGTCGATCTCGGAGCCGGCCAGATATTGCAGCGACACCGAATCGACCAGCACGGTCGCGCCGTCGCGCGCGACCACGATGTCGTCGTCGGCCTTGGTGCAATCGACGTCGAACTTGTATTGAAAGCCCGAGCAGCCGCCGCCTTCCACGCTGACCCGCAGCATGGCGCCGGCCGGCTCCGCCTGCAGGATCTGGCCGATCCGCCGCGCCGCCCGCTCGGTCATGGAGACGTTTGTGGTCATTCGCAGTCCTTTTTGCGCCGGTCCTTTGTGCCTGTCGGCACCGAGTTGCAACGACACCCTGGTGATAGTTAAGTGCGGCAGCGGTAAACGTCAATTGAGCGAAATCCCATGGCGGTCGAAGCGTTCGCCCGCGCATCCTTGGCGTCCGATCCGGAACGGACGCGCGGGCGGCTCCACGCCGAGCCGCCGAGCGCCACGCGTAGCGCGTTCCGCCGCGATTGCGACCGCATCATCCACGCCACCGCGTTCCGCAGGCTGGCGCACAAGACGCAAGTGTTCGTGTTCCACGAGGGCGACCATTTTCGCACCCGGCTGACGCACACCCTGGAGGTCACCCAGATTGCGCGCGCGCTCGCCCGCTCGCTCAGCCTCGATGAGGACCTGGCCGAAGCCTGCGCGCTCGGCCACGACCTCGGCCATCCGCCGTTCGGGCACGCCGGCGAGCGCGCGCTCGATGAATGCCTCGCCGCGTCCGGCGGCTTCGACCACAACGCGCAGACCTTGCGCGTGGTCACGGCGCTGGAGCGGCGTTATCCCGACTTCGATGGCCTCAACCTCACCTGGGAGACGCTGGAAGGGCTGGTGAAGCACAACGGGCCGCTGACCGATCGCGCCGGAAAGCCGGTCGCGCGCTATGGCGAGCGCGGCATTCCCCGTGCCATCGTCGAATATTCCGCCGCCCACGATCTGGGTTTATGGAGCCATCCGAGCGCGGAGGCCCAGGTCGGCGCGATTGCCGACGACATCGCCTACGACGCCCATGACATCGACGATGGGCTGCGCGCGGAAATCCTCCGGATCGACGATCTCGCCGCGCTTCCGGTGATCTGCGAAATCCTGCCGGAGATCGCCCGGCAGCATCCGGCCATCGAGCCTTCGCGTCGCGTGCACGAACTCGTCCGCCGCCTGATCACCCGCATGATCGAGGATGTGATCGTGCAGACCCGAAGCCGTCTCGCTGCGCTTGCGCCGGCCACGCCCGATGTCATCCGGGCGGCCGGCGCGCCGGTGGTGACGTTCTCGCCGGTCATGGCGGAGGCCGATCGTGCGATCAAAGGGTTTCTCTATCCGCGCCTTTACCGCCACCGCCGCATCGTGCGGATCATGGACGCAGCCGAAGCGGTGGTGCGCAGCCTGTTCACCCATTACGTCGCGCGGCCGGACGACATGCCGGCTGAATGGCTGCACGGGCTCGATCCGACGGACGCCCCTGGACGGGCGCGGCGCATCGCCGATTTCATCGCCGGCATGACCGATCGCTACGCCATGGTCGAGCACGCCCGGCTGTTCGGTTCGACGCCGGAATTGCGCTGACGCGCGGGGCCAATTCATGGTCGCTCTGGCGACATCGATTTGCTATCACCCGCGGCATGAATGTCTTCAATCTGTACACCGACCACGTCCGCGCAGCCGTCGCGGCGCTGGCCAAGGCCGGTGCCTTCGCGAGCCCGCCCGATCTTTCTCGCATCGTGGTCGAGCCGCCGCGCGAAGTGGGTCATGGCGATCTCGCCACCAACGCGGCGATGGCGCTCGCCAAGGAGGCCGGCCGCAAGCCGCGCGAGCTCGCCGAACAGATCGCGGCCGAACTCGCCAAGCTCCCCGATGTCCGCAACGCCGAGGTGGCGGGGCCGGGCTTCATCAACCTGACGCTCGACCCGGCGGTGTGGCGCGCGGCGCTTGCGGACGCGATCGGCGAGGGCGCCGAATATGGCCGCGGCGCGATCGGCGTGGGGAAGCCGGTCAACGTCGAATACGTCTCGGCCAATCCGACGGGTCCGTTGCATGTCGGCCATTGCCGCGGCGCGGTGTTCGGCGATGCGCTTTCGACGTTGCTGGATGCCGCGGGCTACGACGTTACGCGCGAATACTACATCAACGACGCGGGCGCGCAGGTCGATGTGCTCGCGCGCTCGGCGTTCCTGCGTTACCGCGAGGCGCTCGGCGAGAACATCGGCGCGATCCCGGAGGGGCTCTATCCCGGCGATTATCTCAAGCCGGTCGGAGCTGCGCTCGCGGCCGAGCATGGCGACAGCTTACGGCACCGTTTGGAGGCGGAATGGCTGCCGCTGGTTCGCAGCAAGGCCATCGCCATGATGATGGACATGATCCGCGAAGACCTCGCCGCGCTGAACGTCAAGCACGACGTGTTCTTTTCCGAGCGCTCGCTGATCGAAGGGCGCGACCAGGTGGGCGCGACCATCGATGCGTTGCGCGGACAGGGGCAGGTCTACGAGGGCCGTTTGCCGCCGCCCAAGGGTGGACCGGTCGAGGACTACGAGGATCGCGAGCAGACGCTGTTCCGTGCCACGCAATTCGGCGACGACGTCGACCGGCCGCTGAAGAAATCGGATGGCGGCTACACCTATTTCGCCTCCGACATCGCCTATCACAAATCGAAGTTTGACCGCGGCTTCCGCGACATGATCGACGTCTGGGGCGCCGACCATGGCGGCTACGTCAAGCGCGTGAGGGCCGCGGTCAAGGCGCTGAGCGGCGGCACGGCCGAGCTCGACGTCAAGATCGTGCAGCTCGTCAAGCTCTCGCGCGCCGGCGTCGAGGTGAAGATGTCGAAGCGGTCGGGCGAGTTCGTGACGCTGCGCGAGGTGGTCGACGAGGTCGGCCGCGACGCGGTGCGCTTCATGATGCTCTACCGCAAGAACGATGCGGCGCTCGACTTCGACCTCGCCAAGGTGATCGAGCAGTCGCGCGACAACCCGGTGTTCTACGTCCAGTACGGCCACGCCCGCGGCCATTCGATCTTCCGCAATGCCGTCGAGGCGGTCCCCGACCTGCCGGCGGAGGACTCGGCACGGGCGGCATTCCTGGCCCAGGCGCCGTTGGCGCGGCTCGATGACGCGGCCGAATTGGCGCTGATGCGCAAGATCGCCGCCTATCCGCGCCTGGTGGAGGCCGCCGCCGTGGCCCACGAACCGCACCGGATTGCGTTCTATCTCTATGAGCTGGCAAGCGAATTCCACGCGCAATGGACGCGGGGCAGCGATCTGCCTCATTTACGCTTCATTATCCAAGATGATCCACTACTGACCGTGGCGCGCCTTGCTTTGGTACAGGGCGTCGTCACCGTTCTCGCCTCTGGGCTGGCGCTGCTTGGCGTCGAGGCGCCTAGGGAGATGCGGTAGTCTCGGCCCCGTCGGGCGTGTTAGTCGACGGCCGTAGCCAGAGCCGACCGAGTCGTACCGGAGCCGGACATCAGCATGGCGGACGATAGCAACTCGCGTTACCGATCGGACGATCCCTATGGCCGGCCACCGGCCCAGGGAAACGGGCAAGGCAGCGGGCAGGGCAATGACCCGCTCGCCGAACTGGCGCGTCTGATCGGCCAGAACGATCCGTTCTCCGAGTTCGGCCGGGACTCGCGAGCCCCCGTGCCGCGTGCGCAGCACTACGCCAGCGACCCCTCGACCGATTGGCCCGGTTCCGCCGCGCCGCAGCCGATCCATTCCTATGAGCCGTTCGTGCCTCCGACACATCCCACGCAGGCACCGAGCGAACAGCATTACCATCCGGATCCGCCGTACAATCCTCCGAATTACGCCCACGCCCCGGTTCCGCCCGGGCTCGATGCTTATCAGTTCGGCGAGCCGCACCAGCTCCCGCTGGGTCATGTCGATCCTGCCGGTCCCTATGGCCACCAGGATCATGCCAGTCATCAAGACCATGCCGGCTATTCCGCTCCGATGGGCTATGACGCTCCGCCTTATGCCCAGCAGGCCGCGGACGCTCCAGGCTTCCAGCCGCAGCCCTATCCGCGTCAGCCCGAGAACGGCCAGATGCCGCTGCCGCACGACGACGACTTCTACGACGACGCTCCGCAAGGCGGCCGGCGCAAAGGCCTGATCACGGTCATGGCCGTGCTTGCTCTTGCCGTGCTCGGCACTGCGGGCGCGTTCGGTTATCGCAGCCTGTTCGGCGGATCGAGTTCGTCCTCGCCGCCTCCGGTCATTCGGGCGAGCGCGGAGCCGAGCAAGGTCGCGCCGCCGCCCTCGAACAACGAGTCCAACAAGCTGAGCTACGACCGTTTCGGCGACCGCAGCCAGAACGAGCAGGTGGTGCTGCGGGAAGAAAAGCCCGTCGACCCCCGAGATCTGGCCCGAGCCGCTCCGCCGCGGGTGGTTTTGCCCGGCGCATCGAACAGCAGCAACGGGACATCGCCGCTTGCGGCAGCGTCGGCCAATCCGCCCAGCGTGTTGACCGAGCCGAAGCGCATTCGCACGGTACCCATTCGTCCGGACCAGGCGGAAACCTCGACGCGTCCGCAGGCCATCGCATCGGCCTTGCCGCCCCCGCCGGCTGCCGCGTCGCCGCGCATGGCGGCTGCCAACAACGCGCCGCTCGACGTGGCGCCTCCGAGCGCGGCCCCCGCTCCGGTGCGTGCGACGATACCGCGGCAGGTGGCGCAGCCCGCGCCGCAGCCGTCCGCCAATTCACCATTGTCGTTGAGCCCGGATAGCGCGCCCGCGCCGGTTACCTCCGTTGCGCCGGCGCGGAGCCCGTCGATGCGGGTGGCCTCGGCGCCAAGCGGCAATGGCGGCGGCTTCCTGGTGCAGGTGACCTCGCAACGCAGCGAGGCCGACGCTCAGAGCTCGTTCCGCAGCATCCAGAGCAAGTACGCGAGCGTGATCGGCGAAAATCAGCCGGTGATCCGGCGCGCCGATCTGGGCGACAAGGGCGTGTACTACCGCGCCATGGTCGGGCCGTTCACGAGCCGCGATCAGGCGATCCAGGTTTGCACCAGCCTGAAGGCGGCCGGCGGCGCCTGCGTCGTCCAGGGTCCCTGATACTCGAAAATTGAGCACTGGATTGGGCCGGCCTTGCGCTTGACCCTGGGTGTCGGCGCACGTTAATCGGCGCCGATGACGGCACGCGCTTTCATCACCGGGCTTTCGGGTCCGGTCATCACGGCGGATGAGCGCGCGTTCCTGCGCGCGGCCCTTCCATGGGGCCTGATTTTGTTCAAGCGAAACATCCAGAATAGAGAACAAGTCGCTGCGATCGTGAAAGATTTCCTTGCAGCTATCGGCCGTTCCGAAGCTCCGGTCCTGGTCGACCAAGAGGGCGGGCGGGTGCAGCGCCTGGGGCCGCCGCACTGGCCGGTGTATCCGCCGGGCGAGGCCTATGGACGGCTCTACGACCACGATCCGGAAGCCGGCCTCAAGGCGGCGCGGCTCGGCGCCCGGCTGATCGCCGCCGACCTTCTGCCGCTGGGCATCAACGTGGACTGCCTGCCGCTGGCCGACGTGCCGGTGAGCGGCGCTGACAACGTGATCGGCGACCGGGCCTATGGGACCACCCCGGCCAAGGTTTCGGCCATCGCCGCGGCGGTGGCCGAGGGGCTGCACGAGGGCGGCGTGCTCAGCGTGCTCAAGCACATTCCGGGGCACGGGAGAGCCGCTCAGGACAGCCACCTGCGGCTGCCCACGGTGGACTCACCGCGCCCGGATTTGGAGCGTACGGATTTCGCCGCGTTCCGCCCGCTGAGCAAGCTGCCGCTCGCCATGACGGCACATGTGGTCTTCTCTGCGATTGACCCTGTCGCACCCGCCACGACTTCGGCCACAATGATCCGCGAAGTGATTCGCGGTTTCATCGGATTCGAAGGCGGCTTGATGAGCGACGATGTCTCCATGGGAGCGCTGTCCGGCACGATCGCCGAACGCACGCGGGCGAGCCTGGCCGCCGGCTGCGATCTGGTGCTCCATTGCAACGGCCGGCTCGACGAGATGCAGGCGGTGGCGGCGGAGTCCCCGGTGCTGGCCGGCGCGGCCTTGCGCCGGACCGATGCCGCGCTCGCCATGCGCCGCAAGCCGGCCGATATCGATCTCACTGCCGCCCACAGGGATTTTGCCGCCATGATGGCGACCCAGGCCACCGCATGAACGCCGACTTCCAGCCATTCGAGACCGAGATCGCCGAACGCGCTTCCGACGAGCCGGCCTTGGTCGTCGACGTCGAGGGTTTTGAAGGCCCGCTCGACCTGCTGCTGTCGCTGGCGCGCAACCAGAAGGTCGATCTCGCCAAGATCTCGATCCTGGCGCTGGCCGATCAGTACCTCGCCTTCATCGACGCGGCGCGGAAGCTGCGGCTCGAACTCGCCGCCGACTACCTGGTGATGGCGGCCTGGCTCGCCTATCTGAAATCGCGCCTGCTGCTGCCGGAGGCGGCCGGTCCCGACGGCCCGAGCGCCGAGGAGATGGCGAACGCGCTCGCCTGGCGGCTGAAGCGGCTCGAAGCCTTCCGCGAGGTTGCCGGCCAGCTTATGGGGCGGCCGCAGCTCAAGCGCGACGTGTTCGATCGCGGCGATCCCGAGCCGATCTCCGACATCAAGCATCCGGAATGGACGGCGACGCTCTACGACCTGCTCTCGGCCTATTCGTCGCAGCGCCAGCGCTCCGTGCTCGGCCGCGTGCGGTTCGCGCCGCGCAACGTCTGGTCGCTCGCGGAGGCGCGCGATTCGCTGGAGCGGTTGATCGGCCAGTCGACGGATTGGAGCCGGCTCGACGAATACCTGATCGCCTATCTGGTCGAGCCCTCCATGCGCGCGACCATGTTCGCATCGAGTCTCGCGGCCACGCTCGAACTGGTCCGCGAGGGCCGGGTCGAAGTTCACCAGCAGGGTGCATTTGCGCCGATCTATCTGCGCAGACGCGACGCCGGCCACGTCGCGGCCGCAAGCGCGGCATCCGTGCCGCGCGCAACCGAATAAGACGTTGAGGAGAGTGGAGGCATGGCGGCTTTGGCGGAACGACGCATCATACCGCACGACGAACTGAAGGCCCGATCCGAGCGCAAGGCGGAGGAGGCCGACGGCGAGGGGCAGGCGCAGGCGGTCGAGGCGCGGCCGGAGCACCTGCGCGTGCTCGAGGCGCTGCTGTTCGCCGCGCCCGCGCCGCTCGACGAGAAGACGCTCGCCGCGCGGTTGCCCGCCGATGTCGATCTGCGCCAGACGCTGAGCGCGCTGCAGGCGGAATACGCGCCGCGCGGCGTCAATCTC
>CAMDEB010000196.1 GCA_945893085.1 Rhodoplanes serenus
GAAGTTCTTCGAACTCTACAACGTCGAGTGGCTCATTGAGAAAAATGGGCTACGCAGCCCGCGCAAAACCCGTCTTGCCTGGGAGCAAGCCAACATGAAGCACGTCGCTTAAATCAAACTTGTGTCCAAAGAACCGGGCGCGGTACACGGATATGTCCAGTCGAACAGCGTATCGCCTCGCCGGCATCGCGCTTGGCGTGCTCGCCGTGACAGCGGTGCTGCCAGTGCAGCAGGCTTCGGCGCAAGGGCTGTTCGAGGCGCTGTTCGGCGGCTTCAACCGCCGGGCTCCGGCGCCGTTGCCGCCCAGCGCCACATCGTTCGCCGACCCCTTCGGCCTGTTCGGCAACGAACGGCGTTCCTCGTCCAGCGGTTATGGCGGCGGTGGCATGGCCTACTGCGTGCGAACCTGCGACGGGCGCTATTTCCCGCTGCAACGTAACGCCAGCGTCTCCCCGGCCGAGCTCTGCAAGTCGTTCTGCCCGGCGAGCAAGACCATGGTGTTCTCCGGCGGCAAGATCGATTACGCGACCGCTTCCAACGGCACGCGCTACGCCGACATGGACACCGCCTTCACCTATCGCGAGAAGATCGTCGACAACTGCACCTGCAACGGCAAGGACGCCCTCGGCCTTGCGCGGGTGAACGTCGCCGACGATCCGACGCTGCGGCCGGGCGACATCGTCGCAACCAACGAAGGTTTCGCGAGCTACCGCGGCAACGGCCGGTCGAAGAGCGCGGATTTCACCCCGATCAATACCGCGGCCATGGCGGGTGAACTTGGTCGCCGCCTCGCCGCGACCAAGGTGACGCCGGCGTCGGCGCCCGAGAAGGTGACGCCGGTCGCGGACGATCCGAAGCCGGTGCGCGGGCGGAGCGTTCAGCTCTCCAGGTAGCCAACCACGTCCTGCGCCAGTGACAGTGACGCCGTCAGTCCCGGCGATTCAATCCCGAACAGATGAACCAGCCTGCGCAGCCCGTGCTGCGCCGGCGCATCGATCCTGAAATCCGCCGCCGGCTCGCCCGGCCCGGTCAGCTTCGGCCGGATGCCGGCGTAATCGGGGAACAGCGAGTCGTCGGGCAGCACCGGCCAGTAGCGGCGGATGCTGGCGTAGAACGACTTCGCCCGCTCCGGATTGACGTTGTAGTCCTCGCGGTCGATCCACTCGACGTCGGGGCCAAAGCGCATACGGCCGGCGAGATCGAGCGTGACGTGGATGCCGAGCCCGCCGTCGATGCGCGGCGCCGGATAGATCAGCCGCGAAAACACCGGACGGCCGCCGTAGCTGAAATAGTTTCCCCGGGCGAGCACCAGCCGCGGCACCCGCTCGGACGGATAGCCCTCGGTGCGCCGCGCGAGCGGCTGCGCGCCGAGCCCGGCGGAATTGACCACCGCGTCGACCGCGAGCTCGCCGCTCTCGCTGCCGGAAAAGCGCACCACCCAGCCGGCCTGGGTGTGGATCAGCCGCTCGACCGTGGTGTTGAACGCGATCATGCCGCCGCGATCCTCAAGATCGCCCTGCAGCGCGCGCATGAAGCCGTGGCTGTCGATGATGCCGGTTTCCGGCGAGCGCAGCGCGGCGACGCAGTTCAGCGCCGGCTCGATCGCCCGCGCCGCCGCGCCGTCGATCAGCTCGAAGCCCTCGACGCCGTTGGCGATGCCCTGAGCCAGGATCGCCTCCATCTTCACCACCTCGGCGTCCTCGGTGGCGACGATCAGCTTGCCGCACTTGCGGTGCGGCACGCCGTGGCTGGCGCAGAACTCGTACAGCATCCGCCGGCCGCGCGGGCAGTGCAGCGCCCGCAGCGAACCGGTCGGATAGTACATGCCGCCGTGGATCACCTCGCTGTTGCGCGAGGATACGCCGTTGCCGATGCCCCTGGTCGCCTCGGCGACGATCACCTCATGGCCGGCGAGCGCGGCGGCGCGCGCAATCGCAAGCCCGACGATCCCGGCGCCGACCACGAGGACTTGCATCAGGCGCCCTTGGCCATCGGTTTCGCGACCTGGTGGGCGCAGTCGATGAACAGCTGCGCCACCGGGCTGAGCGTCCGGCTCTTCAAGGTGAGGATCCCGATCGGCCCGCTGGTAATCGGCAATGCGACGGGCAGCTTGGTGATGAATGGATGCTTGGTGGGGAACCTCAGCACGGACTCGGCGATAAACGTGAGATATCGGCCCGTCCTCAGCAGATTAACTCTCATCTCGTCGGCAAAGGCTATCACCGACGCACGGGGAGCATCGAGGCCGCTGGCGCGGAATGCTTCCACGGCGACCGACCCGACCGGACTGTCCGGCGGCGGCAGCGCCCACAATTCACCGGTCAGCTCCGACAATTCGATGTTGCGCCGTCGTACCCATGGATTCTTCACGCCCGCGGCCACGACGTATGGATTTTCGTAGAGAAATTCGAAGTTCCATTGCTCGTCGGCCATGGGACCGAATTTCCGCACGATCAAGAGATCGACGCGGCGTTCGCTCAGGACACGGTGCAGCGCCGCGGTCTCTGCGGTCACGACATGAAACACGATTCCCGGATGGCGCCGCGACAGCCGGTCGATGACCGCGGACACAAAGCTCGCCGCCAGCGCAAAAGTGCTCCCGACCCGCACCTCTCCGGCGGTCGGGTCGCCGAGGAACTCGATGTCCTTGATGCCTTGCCTAAGTTCGTCGAAGGCCGCGAGGCTGCGGCCGATGAGGGCGCGCCCGTAGGCCGTGGGCTCGATCCCTTGCGGGCTGCGGTCGAGAAGCCGGACGCCGACCGTGTGCTCCAGGTCAGCGATCGCCTTCGACACGACCGGCACTGAAATCGCCATATCGTTGGCGGCTTTGGTCATGCTGCCCGACTCGACGACGGCATGAAGCACGTGCAGGTCGCGCAACTTGATCCGGCGTCCGATCCGATCAGCCCATTGCATGTTTGTCTCTTAGCCAAATAGGTAAGGCGGTTACAAAAAACAGAGATTCCATAAAACACCAAAACCGGGCACCATCGCAATGTCAATTTGAACGATGTGACCAGCAGGAGAGCAATCATGTTGTCCAGACGCCTGGTTTTATCCGCGATGGCAGGAGCCAGCCTTGGCCTGCAGGTGCCCGGTGTCGCCGCCCAATCCTACCCGGAGCGACCGGTCAAGATCGTCGTGGCCGGCGTCGCCGGCACGCCGTTCGATCTGCTGGCGCGATCGGTCGCCGACAAGCTATCGGCGAGCCTCAAACAGACCTTCGTGGTGGAGAACCGGCCGGGCGCCGCCGGCAATCTCGGAGCCGAGGCTGTCGCCCGGGCCGCGCCCGACGGATACACCTTGCTGGTTGCGCTCGGCACGACCTTCACCGTCAATCCGAGCGTTTACAAAACGCTGCCGTTCGACCCGGAACGGGATTTCCGCCCCATCGCGATCATGGCGACGAGCAGCGTGATGCTGGTCGTGCACCCTTCCATCCCGGTGAATTCGGTCGCGGAATTCGTCGCGCTCGCGAAGCGAGAGCCCATTCCTTATGCCCATGGCGGCAACGGCAGCCCAGGCCACCTAGCCATGGAATATTTCCGCCTGCATGCCGGCTTCCAGGCCACGCCCGTTCCCTACCGAGGCAACGCGCCACTGGTGACCAATCTTGTGGCCGGCCAGATCAAATTCGGCTTCGTCGGGTCCGGTGTGTTGCCGCATGTCCAAGCCGGTCTGCTCAGAGCGCTTGCGATCTCGAGCGGAACGCGCGCTCCGCTCACACCGGATATTCCGACGCTGGCGGAGACCGGCTATCCCGGTTTCAAGGTCGAGATCTACTACGTCATGATGGCTCCCGCCGGCATTCCGGATGCGACAGTGGCGGTGCTGGAGCGCGAGGTTCGGCGGGCGTTGGCGACGCCGGACATGCAAGAGAAGTTTCGCGCCCAGGGTACCGACCTCGTCGCGATCACCGACGCAGAAGTCGTCGCCCGCATCAAGGACGACAGGACGCTGTGGGCCAAGATCGTCAAAGCCGCCGATATGCGGGTCGATTAATGTCTCGTGTGCCCGCACGGCGCAATGCGCCATCGCGATCTAATGGGGCGACCCGCGTAGTCATGCTCGGGACCGGAACCCCGCAGCCCAATCCCGATCGCTCCGGTCCGGCGACCGCCATCGTGGTCAACGACACGCCGTACCTGATCGACTTCGGTCCCGGCGTCATCCGGCGCGCGGCGGCGGCGCATCGCAACGGCATCAAGGCGTTCGGCGCGAACGGATGCGCCAACATCCGCACCGCGTTCCTGACCCATCTGCACTCCGATCACACCATGGGCTATCCCGACCTGATCTTCACGCCGTGGCTGATGGGCCGGACGGAGTCGCTCGAGGTCTATGGCCCGAAAGGTCTCAAGGCCATGACCAACAACATCATGAAAGCGTGGAACGTCGACCTCGACGTTCGCACCCAGGGCGCACACGCGCGCGGCGCCTGTCGGGTGAATGTCCATGAGATCGAGCCCGGCGTCGTCTACAAGGATCGTAATGTCACCGTGACGGCGTTTCCGGTGCACCACGGCCACGAGCTTGATGCCTTCGGCTTTCGATTTGAAACGGAGGATCGAGTCATCGTGATCTCCGGCGACACCTCGCCGGTGCAATCGCTGATCAATCACGCGCAAAACTGCGACGTGCTGATCCACGAGGCGTATTCGCTTGCGACCTACGAGAAGACGCCGCCGGAATGGCAGGCGTTTCGCCGATCGCACCACACCTCATCGGCGGAGCTGGCGGCGATCGCCAACAAGGTCAAACCGGGATTGCTCGTCCTGTACCATCCATCGAACGCCGGCGTGGGACCGGGCGTGCCGCACAGCGACGACGTGCTGATCCGGGAAATCCGGCAGACTTACAAGGGCGAGGTGGTGGCCGGCCGCGATCTCGACTTGTTCTGACAGCTAAGCATGCTCGCTGTCGAGATGCGCCATTGGCGCGCAATCGCAAGCCCGACCACACCGGCGCCGACGACAAGGACTTGCATGGATGATGCGGTGCTTCGTTGGTGACGAGATTCTGCGTTACCGAACGACGCCGAGCCCGGCCCTGTCAACCGGACGGCGCAAACACCGAGCGCACGAAGTCGCGATAGAGCAGCACCTGGCGCGGCAGGATGGTGACGTCGTTCAGCGCCCGCCCGAGGATCAGCCCGCCCTCGACCAGCGTCGAGATCATGTCGGCCATGGCGTCGAGGTCGACGTCCTGGCGCGGCGGATAGCGCCGCTCGATCCGGTCGAGCCGCTCGCGGAACCGGGTCCGCCAGGCCAGCATGCCGGCGGTGTTCAATTCGCGGATCTCGCGGTTGAACAGCTGATCCTGGTAGCAGAACGAGGCCGCGAGACAGCCTGGATGCACCTCCGGCAGCGCCGACATCATCTCGGCGAACATCTTCAGGCCGACCAGAAAGCCATGCAGCGGATCTTCGTTCAGCTCGTCGGCGCGGCTGAACATGTCGTCGAGCAGCGCCTTGTCGCGCTTGAGGTAGCGCAGCAGCATCGCCTTGGCGAGCTCGCCCTTGTCCTTGAAGTGGTAGAAGAAGCCGCTCTTGGTGATGCCGACGGCGGCGATCAGCTCTTCGATCGAGGTCGAGGCGAAGCCCTTGGCCAGAACGGCGGCTTCGGCGATCTCCAGGATGCGATCGCGGGTTTCGCTGCCTCGGCGTGGCGGGGTTTCGAGCATGGCCTACTGTACCATAGGTACAGTTGACGCCGATGCGCGCCGTGCCGCAGAACCCGGGCTCCGCGCGCATCCCGCGTAACATTTTGAAATTCTGGCAGGAATTAGTTTCTCCACCGGCTGGACCACGAGTTCGCTAGTCTGGGCCGGCCGATCCCGACTAGATCACGGCCACACAGGCGGATCGGCGCTGCCGTCCGCGCTCCCCGAACCAGGACAAGGACCATGGCCAACACCGCAAAGTATCGCGCGCACCTGCCGCAGCTCTCCGACGCGGTGTTCCTCACCGACGGCGGCATGGAGACGACGCTGATCTTCCACGACGGCATCGAGCTGCCGCACTTCGCATCGTTCGACCTGCTGAAGAACGCCGAAGGCATCGAGCAGGTCCGCCGCTACTACGCGCGCTATGCCAAGCTCGCCAAGGACGCGGGCCTCGGCTTCGTGCTCGAAAGCCCGACCTGGCGCGCCAATGCCGATTGGGCCGCCAAGCTCGGCTACACCCGGGCCACGCTCGCCGCCATCAACCGCAAGGCGATCGAGCTGATGGCTGAGCTGCGTGACGAGTTCGAGACGCCGCGCTCGCCGATGGTGATCTCAGGCAACATCGGACCGCGCGGCGACGGCTACCAGCCGGGATCGATGATGAGCGCCAAGGCGGCGGAGGATTATCACGCCGAGCAGGTCGCGGTGTTTCGCGACACCGAGGCCGATCTCATCAGCGCCTTCACGCTGAGCTATCCGAACGAGGCGATCGGCATCGTGCGCGCCGCCAAGACCGCCGGCATGCCGTCGGTGATCTCGTTCACCCTGGAAACCGACGGCCGCCTGCCGAACGGCAGCACGCTGAAGGACGCGATCGCCGAGGTCGATGCCGCCACCGGCGATGCGCCGGCCTACTACATGATCAACTGCGCGCACCCGACGCATTTCGAAGACGCGCTGCCCGCAGGCGAGCCCTGGGTGAAGCGCATCCGCGGCCTGCGCGCCAACGCCTCGACCCGCAGCCACGCCGAACTCGATCAGGCGACCGATCTCGATGCCGGCGATCCGGTCGCGCTCGGCCGGCAATACGCCTACCTGCGGCGCAAATTGTCGCACATCAACGTGGTCGGCGGCTGCTGCGGCACCGACTTCCGCCATGTCGAGCAGATCTGCTTCGCCTGCGAAGCGGTGGCGTAGAACACGTCTTCACCTCTCCCCGCTTGGTCTGTTGACGCGGGACCGGTCCACCTCCGCCCTCATCCTGAGGAGACCGCGAAGCGGTCGTCTCGAAGGACGAGGGCGGCCCCATGCTTCGAGACGCATTGCTTCGCAATGCTCCTCAGCATGAGGTGAGGCTTGAATTCGCGGCAACAAAAAAGGGCGGCCGCAAGGCCGCCCTTTGAATTCACAACGCGGAAATCCTTACTCCGCCGCCTGCCGCACCTCGGGCGCGGCGGCGCGCACCTCGGCGTCGACGGTCTGCTCGTACTTGGTAAAGTTCTGCTGGAACATGCCGACCAGCTTGCGCGCGGTGTCGTCGAACGCGGCTTTGTCCTTCCAGGTCTTCATCGGGTAGAGGATGTGCGGCTCGATGCCCGGCACCGAGGTCGGCACCGCGAAGCCGAAATACGGGTCGGTGCGATAGCTGACGTTCTTGAGCGAGCCGTCGAGCGCGCCGGTGACCAGCGCGCGCGTCACCTTGATCGGCATGCGGCGGCCGACGCCGTAGATGCCGCCGGTCCAGCCGGAGTTGACCAGCCAGCAGTCGACCTTGTGCTTGGCGATGTAGTCGCGCAGCAGGTTGCCGTATTCGGCCGGCGGGCGCGGCAGGAACGGCGCGCCGAAGCAGGTGGAGAATTCCGGCTCGACACCGACCAGCCCCTTCTCGGTGCCGGCGACCTTGGCGGTGTAGCCGGACAGGAAGTGGTACATCGCCTGCGCCGGCGTCAGCTTGGCGATCGGCGGCATCACGCCGAAGGCGTCGGCGGTCAGGAAGATGATGTTCTTCGGATGCCCGGCCATGCCCGAGCGCGAGGCGTTCGGAATGAAGTCGAGCGGATAGGCCGAACGGGTGTTCTCGGTCTTCTTATCGCTGTCGTAGTCCGGGACGCGGGTCTCGGGATCGAACACCACGTTCTCCAGCACGGCGCCGAAGCGATTGGTCGCATCCCAGATTTCCGGCTCGGCTTCCTTCGACAGCTTGATGGTCTTGGCGTAGCAGCCGCCCTCGAAATTGAAGATACCGTTCTGCGACCAGCCGGTCTCGTCGTCGCCGATCAGCGTGCGGTTCGGATCGGCCGAGAGCGTGGTCTTGCCGGTGCCCGAGAGGCCAAAGAACAAGGCGCTGTCGCCGGCCTTGCCGACGTTGGCCGAGCAATGCATCGGCATCACGCCCTGCGCCGGCAGATAGAAGTTCAGCGTGGTGAACACCGACTTCTTCATCTCGCCCGCGTAGGACGAGCCGCAGATCAAAACGATCTTCCGGGTGAAGTCGATCGCGACCATGGTGTCGGAGCCTGCGCGGCCGCCGTGGCGCTTCGCGTCCGGCTTGAACGACGGCATGTCGATGATGGTCAGCTCGGGGACGAAGCCTTCGAGCTCGGCGCGCTCCGGCCGGATCAGCAATTGGCGGATGAACAGCGAGTGCCAGGCCAGCTCGGTGTAGACGCGGGTCTTGATCCGATAGGTCGGATCGGCGCCGCCATAGAGGTCC
>CAMDEB010000197.1 GCA_945893085.1 Rhodoplanes serenus
TTGAGGCTTCCAATGAAGGAAATACTGACGGATGCTGCTGCATCTGTTGGTGAAGACGTCAGGGATCCTGCTCTCGACAGGCAATTCAGGGCAGCTGCTGAACTTGACGAAGTGCTGGGCGGGGATTCTCGTGTTGATGAAGTCATTGAACGCGATCTAGCGCGCCCGCCCAATGTATTTGGACGATCGGCTGAAAAGACATCCGCCGTACTGAATGATCTCCTCTCCTTCTTCGCTGACCGCCTCAAAGTCCAACTTCGCGAACAAGGCGCGCGTCACGATCTCGTCGATGCCGTGTTTGCGCTCGAAGGCCAGGATGATTTGCTGCTGATCGTCCGTCGCGTTGAGGCGCTCGGCAAATTCCTCGACACCGACGACGGCAAGAACCTGCTCGCCGGCACCAAGCGTGCGGCGAACATCCTGCGTATCGAGGAGAAGAAGGACAACAAAAGCTACACCGGTGCGCCTGAGCCGAAGCTCTATCAGCAGGACGAAGAGCGCGCGCTGGCGGAAGCGATCGGCAAAGCCAAGGCCGAGGCGGCGGCCGCCGTTGCCAAGGAGGACTTCGCCGCCGCCATGACCGCGATGGCCAGGCTTCGTCCGCACGTCGATGCGTTCTTCGACAAAGTGACGGTGAATGCCGACGACAAGGCGGTGCGCGAGAATCGGCTGAAGCTGCTGAACGAAATCAGAGAGGCGACGCGGACGGTGGCGGATTTCTCGAAGATCGAGGGGTAGCCGGGGTCGCTCCACACGCACCGTCATGCCCGGCCTTGTGCCGGGCATCCACGTCTTGGCAGCGTAAAAAGGCGTGGATGCATAGGACTTGGCTTGCCAAGTCCGTCGCGCAAGCTGCTGCAAGTCGGGTAAACCCGACTTGCAGGCGACAAGCCCGGCCATGACGTGGAAAGAGATTGGGCTTAGAACCAAAAGCTTATTGAGGAAGCGTCGGGGAAGGGTCCATAGAACCCTGCATTGAGGCAGCGAGAATTTTGATGGCACGCCGTCCGGCCCCGAAGTCGAAAAAAGCCAAG
Source organism: Rhodoplanes serenus (assembly GCA_945893085.1). Taxonomy (GTDB): domain Bacteria; phylum Pseudomonadota; class Alphaproteobacteria; order Rhizobiales; family Xanthobacteraceae; genus Z2-YC6860. The sequence continues at coordinate 1,035 of CAMDEB010000197.1, forward strand.
GCTCAGCCCTTCAAAAAGGCCAAGGCCTCCAGAAAGGCCAAGCCCGCCACACGCAGGGCCGCGAAAAAATCCGCGCCCGCCAAAGCCGCCCGCAAGGGCCAATGGGTCTACGCCTTCGGCGGCGGCAAGGCCGAGGGCCGCGCGACGATGCGCGATCTGCTCGGCGGCAAGGGCGCCAACCTCGCCGAGATGGCGAACCTTGGCCTGCCGGTGCCTCCGGGCTTCAGCATCACCACCGAGGTCTGCACGCACTTCTACGCCAGCGGCAAGAAGTACCCGAAGGAACTGGCGAAGCAGGTCGACGCGGGCCTCGCCCATGTCGCCCGCATCACCGGCAAGGGCTTTGGTGACCGTTCGAACCCGCTGCTGGTCTCGGTGCGCTCGGGCTCGCGGGCATCGATGCCGGGCATGATGGACACCGTTCTCAACCTCGGCCTCAACGACGAGACCGTCGAGGCATTGGCCCAAAAATCCGGCGACCGACGCTTCGCCTATGATTCCTACCGGCGTTTCATCCAGATGTACTGCAACGTGGTGCTCGGCATCGAGCATCATCACTTCGAGGACATCCTCGAAGACCACAAGGCGCGCGCCGGCATGACGCTCGACACCGAGCTGTCGGCCGACGACTGGGTCAACATGGTCGCGCGCTTCCAGGAGCGCGTGCAGGAGGAACTGGGCCAGCCGTTCCCGCAGGAGCCGCAGCAGCAGTTGTGGGGCGCGATCGGCGCGGTGTTCGATTCCTGGATGAACCAGCGCGCCATCACCTATCGCCGGCTCAACAGCATTCCCGAAAGCTGGGGCACCGCGGTCAATGTGCAGGCCATGGTGTTCGGCAACATGGGCGACACCTCGGCGACCGGCGTCGCCTTCACCCGCAATCCCTCGACCGGCGAGAAGCGGCTGTACGGCGAATTCTTGATCAACGCCCAGGGCGAGGACGTGGTCGCGGGCATTCGTACGCCGCAGGAGATCACCGAGATCGCGCGCAAGGAGGCGGGTTCCGACAAGCCCTCGATGGAAGCGGCGATGTCGGCCGCGTTCAAGGAACTCACCCGCATCTACAACACGCTCGAGCGCCACTATCGCGACATGCAGGACCTCGAGTTCACCGTCGAGCAGGGCAAGCTGTGGATGCTGCAGACCCGCACCGGCAAGCGGACGGCCAAGGCCGCGCTGCGGATCGCGGTCGAGCTCGCCAACGAGCGGCTGATCTCCAGGCAGGAGGCGGTGGCGCGGATCGATCCGGCCTCGCTAGACCAGTTGCTGCATCCGACCATCGACCCGAAGGCCGAGCGCAACGTGATCGCGACTGGGCTGCCGGCGTCGCCGGGCGCCGCATCCGGCGAGATCGTGTTCTCATCCGACGACGCGACGAAGCTCAAGGCCGACGGCAAGAAGGTCATCCTGGTTCGGGCGGAGACCTCGCCGGAGGACATCCACGGCATGCATGCGGCCGAAGGCATCTTGACCACGCGCGGCGGCATGACCTCGCACGCCGCCGTGGTGGCGCGGGGCATGGGCAAGCCGTGCGTCTCGGGCGCCGGCACGTTGCGGGTCGATTACAACGCGCAGACCATGCAGGCCGCGGGCCGCACCTTCAAACGCGGCGAGATCATCACCATCGACGGCTCGACCGGCCAGGTGTTGGCCGGCCGCGTGGCGATGACGGAGCCGGCAATGTCCGGCGAGTTCGGCACGCTGATGGGATGGGCCGACGCGGTGCGTGTGCTCGGCGTGCGCGCCAATGCCGACACGCCGGCGGACGCGCGGCTCGCGATCAGGTTCGGCGCCGAGGGCATCGGGCTATGCCGCACCGAGCACATGTTCTTCGACGAGGAGCGCATCCAGGCGGTGCGCGAGATGATCCTGGCCGACGACGAGAAGGCCCGCCGCGACGCGATCGCCAAATTGCTGCCGATGCAGCGCGGCGATTTCGTCGAGCTGTTTGAGATCATGGGCGGGCTGCCGGTGACGATCCGCCTGCTCGACCCGCCGCTGCATGAATTCCTGCCGCATGGCGAGGAGGAGATCGCAACGGTTGCCGCCAGCATGGGCACTGACCCAAAGAAGCTCGCCGACCGCGCGCGCGAGCTGCACGAGTTCAATCCCATGCTCGGCTTCCGCGGCTGCCGCATTGCCATCGCCTATCCCGAGATCGCCGAGATGCAGGCACGCGCGATCTTCGAGGCGGCTGTCGAAGCCGGCAAGCGCACCGGCAACCCGGTGGTGCCTGAGGTGATGGTGCCGCTGATCGCCACCAAGGCCGAGCTCGACATCGTCAAGGCGCGGATCGACGCGATGGCGGCAGCGGTGACGAAGGAAACCGGCGCGAAGCTTAACTATCAGGTCGGCACCATGATCGAACTGCCGCGCGCGGCGCTGCTCGCCGAGGAGATAGCCGAAAGTGCCGAATTCTTCTCCTTCGGCACCAACGATCTCACCCAGACCGTCTTCGGCATCAGCCGCGACGATGCCGCTTCCTTCCTTGGGATCTACACGGCGCGCGGCATCTTGCCCGGCGACCCGTTCGTGTCGATCGACCGGGAGGGCGTCGGCGAACTGGTGCGGATCGGCGTCGAGCGCGGCCGCAGGACGCGCAAGAATCTCAAGGTCGGCATCTGCGGCGAGCATGGCGGCGACCCGGCGTCGGTCGCCTTCTGCCACGAGGTCGCACTCGACTATGTCTCGTGCTCGCCGTTCCGCGTGCCGATTGCGCGCCTGGCGGCGGCCCAGGCCGCGATCGGCAAGCGCGCCGCGGGCGATTGACGACGGAAGTCGGGTATTCCACCCGCGATCCCCATGCTAGCTTCCCCTGGGGGAAGCGACCGGCCGGGCAGAGGGGAAGCATGGCGGAGGGTATGACGTCGGCCGCAGCGGCTGAGCTGCGCGCTATTTCCGATGAGAAGCTGAAAAAAGCCGAGGCCTTCATCGAGGCCGAGGAAGGCGCTCTCAACCGGCTTTCCGGCATCGCCGGCATCGCGGTGACCACGGTCGCCGTCACCATGTCGCTGTTCCATCTCTATGCGGCGTTGGCCGGGGCCTGGCCACTCAGCGACGCGCCGATCATTACGACCCAGCCGCTGCGCTACACCCACGTCGCCTTCGTGCTGATGCTGTCGTTCCTGTTATTTCCAATGTCGCCGCGATTCCGCGACCGCATCCGCTGGTGGGACGTGATCGCGGGCGTCGCCGGCGCCGCGATCCTGCTTTACGCGATCGAGGGCGGCGAGGATTTCACCGACCGCGCCACCCTGCCCACGCAGTTCGATAATATTCTTGGCGCGATCTTCATCGTCCTCCTGCTGGAGGCCACGCGGCGCACCACCGGCTGGATCGTTCCTGTCATCTCGATCGGCTTTATCGCCTACGCCTACTTCGGGCCGTACCTGCCGCCGCCGTGGACGCATCGTGGCTTCGATATCGGCCAGCTGATCGGCCATCTGTTCATCACGCTTGAAGGCATCTTCGGCATTCCGGTCGATGTCTCGTCCAGCCTGATCATCCTGTTCACGATCTACGGCGCGTTCCTGCAGCATTCCGGCGCCGGTCAGTTCTTCATCGATTTTTCGATGGCGCTGATGGGGAACAAGCCCAACAGCGCGGGGCGAACGGTGGTGCTCGCCTCGTTCCTGCTCGGCGGGCCGTCCGGCTCCGGCGTCGCCACCACGGTGACGGTCGGCGCAGTCGCCTATCCGATGATGGAGAAGTCGGGTTTCGAGAAGAACGCCGCCGGCGGCCTGCTCGCGGCCGGTGGGCTGGGCGCCATCATCTCGCCGCCGGTGCTGGGCGCGGCGGCGTTCCTGATCGCCGAGTTTCTCAAGATTAGCTACCTCGACGTCATCGCCATGGCGACGATTCCGACCTGTCTCTACTACCTATCGCTGCTGTTCATGGTCGAACTCGACGCCAAGAAGTTCGGCGCGCAGATCGTCGATGTTTCGACCAAACTAACGCTCTGGCAGCTGACGCGGCGCTACGGCTTCCACTTCGTGTCACTGATCTCGGTCGTCATCTTCATGCTGTGGGGCTACTCGCCGACGCTGTCGGTGTTCTGGGCGACGGTTGCGACCTTCGCGCTCAGCTTCCTCACGCGCGAGACTGCGTTGGTGCCGAAGAAGCTGGTGCGCGCGCTAGCCGACGGCTCGACCAGCGTGCTCACGGCTGCGACCACCTGCGCGACCGCCGGCATCATCGTCGGCGTCGTCACGCTCACCGGCCTCGGCCTGAAGTTCTCGGCCATCGTGATCGGCTATGCCGGCGGCAGTCTGCTACTCACCGCGATCTACACTGCGCTGATCGTCTGGATCGTCGGTCTCGCGGTGCCGGTCACGGCGTCCTACATCATCTGCGCGGTGATCGCTGCGCCGGCGATGATGAAGCTCGGCGTGCCGGACGTCGCCGCGCACATGTTTATCTTCTACTACTCGGTGCTGTCCGAGGTCTCGCCGCCGACCGCGCTGTCGCCATTCGCGGCCGCCGCCATCACCGGCGGCGATCCCTACAAGACGACGCTGCAGGCGTGGAAATACACGCTTCCCGCGTTCCTGGTGCCGTTCATATTCGTGCTCGATCCGCAAGGCGTCGGGCTGCTGCTCAAGGTTCCGGCCGGCGGCTCCTGGGTCGACATCGTCATGATCACGGCCAAGGCGGCGCTTGGCCTCGGCGCGCTGGCGGCGGCGGCGCAGGGCTGGGCGCTGCGCCGCACCACAACGTCCGAACGGGCGCTCCTGGTGCTGGCCGGGTTGTTTCTGGTGTTTCCGAGCCTGCTGGAGGCCCTGATCGAGGCCGTGATCGGCCGCGACATCAGCTATACCGCGACAATTGGCTTGGCCATCGGTACTGCGGTCCTGCTAAAACAGCGCATGCAACCGGCCTTGCCAAAAGCGCCGGCGGCCGGATGAAGTTTTCTATTCAATAGGGAGAACGGAACGATGAAACGCAAAGGATTAGTACTCTCCGGCTTGGCGCTGGCCACCGCGGTGTTTGCCGGCGCGGCGATCGCCCAGCAGAACACCATCGCCATCGCCATCGCCACCGGCGGCACCGGCGGGGTGTACTACCCGCTGGGCGGCGGCATGGCGAACGTGCTGTCGAAATACGTACCGGGTACGCAGGCCACCGCGCGGGTGACCGGCGGCTCGGTCGACAATCTCAAGTTGATCCATTCGAAGCAAAGCGAAGTCGCCCTGGTGATGGTCGACGCCGCGCTCGATGCGCTTAACGGCGAAGACAAGTTCAAGGGCACCAAGGTCGAGGTGCGCACGCTGATGGTGCTCTATCCGAACCGTATGCACGTCGTGTCGGTCGAGGGCCGGGGCATCGAGAAGATGTCCGACCTCAAGGGCAAGCGCGTTTCCACCGGCTCGCCGGGCAGCGCGACCGAAGTCATGGCGTTCCGCGTCATCGAAGGCGCCGGTCTCGACAAGGACAAGGACATGAGGCGCGAGCGGCTCGGCGTCGCGGAATCGACCAACGCGATCAAGGACGGCAAGATCGACGCGTACTTCTGGGTCGGTGGTTTGCCGACCGCGGCGGTCACCGATCTTGCCGCGAGCCCGGGCATCAAGCTCAAGCTGATCGATCACACCGAAGTGGTCGACAAGATGAACGCCAAGTACGGCGATCTCTATACGACCGGCGTGATCCCGCCCAAGACCTACCCGGGGCAGGACAAGGACAACAAGATTGCGGTCGTGCAGAACATCCTGGTCGCGAACGCATCGATGTCTGACAAGACGGCGTATGACATCGTCAAGACCTTCATCGAGAAGCGCGACGAGCTGATCGCCGTTCATGGCGAGGCCAAGAGCATCACGATGGAGAATCAGGTGACGAAGAACTCGCCGATCCCGTGGCATCCCGGCGCGATGAAGTACTTCAACGAGAAGGGCGCGAAAATGTGAGCGAGCCTGGCTCGAGGCTTCCGTTGGGCGGCCGGGGACGACCCGGCCGCCCAAATGCTTTGATCTGGTGGTACGGCCTGATGGCGTTCGGCGGCTTGGGCTTCGGGTCGCTGGCCGATCGGCGGCCATTTGGCAATGAATTACTTGTGCATCCGCTCGTCGTGTTCTTCGCCCTGGTCGGCCTTACGCTGATCGCGTTGCGGGTGCTGCTCGCGCGGCCGGTGCCGGAGGTGATCTCCGATCGCGCACTCCTCGCCGGATGCGCCGTCGGGCTGGTGGCGTTCCTGGCCGGAAATTTCTTCGTGGTGCATCTGGTCCGCGGGTGAACATCGACCCGCCGGAACTGCGCGGCAAATAAATCAATCCGACGCATTGGTTGCAGGCGGCCGGCCGGAAATTGACGATCTGTTTACCAATGACGATCGGGCGGCGTGCATTCTCATTCGCGCCGCCAAGAACGCCGCACGCCACCGTGCGGCAGTTAACGCCTTCGCAAGGTTAATCCGACCATAAAAAGCATGTGTCGCATTGGCGCCACTCTGGCGCCCGTGCTCGGCGAGTTTGCGTCGTGTCGCATAGCGTCGCGTGAGCGTGTGCATGGTTGCGTCGTGTAAAAGGCCGAAGGGCGTCGTCAGCGGCCCCTTCGGCCTTAGTCTCTTGGCGCTGAGCCTGATACCGACGGAAATCGGCTATCAGGATCTTGCCGCGCTTCTGGCCCGGCAGCCGGCGGTCTCGCAGCGCTGGCGGACGCACATTCTCTCCTCGCCGTTCGGCGCCGTCCACGCGGCCTCCTTCAACTTCCCGCGCCCGCTCGGCACCTCGATACCGGAGCCGCCGGCTTATCGGTTGGCGAGCCTCGACTTTCGCGATCCCGACACCACCGGTTCGATCGCGCCCGACGGATTTGGCATCGACCCGACGCCGACGCTGACGTTTCCGGCCGTTAACCGCAGGCTCAAGGGCGACCTTCTGGTGCCGTGGCCGCGCGAGCCTGCACCGGGCTCGCGCGACCTGACGCCGGGGCGGGTAAAGACCGTGTCGTTCCCGCGCCCGGCCGGCGATCCACGCGCGACCGAGCCGGCACAGCCTGACGAGATCGCCACGCCACCGGTGGCCGCACTGGACGCGGAGGTCGACGTGGCCGTCGTTCGGGAAGACGCCAGGCCAGAGACTGCTGCGCCATCGTTGGTCGAACCGCCGTTCGATCCGATCGATGATCCCGACCCGGCCGTGCGGTTGGCGCGGCTTTATTTCGGCAACATTCCGATTGAGCTGGCCCCGGTTTCTTTGGACACCACATTGTCCACTGGAACCGAGAAGGAATGGCCCTCATGAAGGACAGTTATCTTGAATCGTCTGCGGCTTTTGTTGGTCCTGTTGGAAGCGAGGGCGGGCGCCGCCCGTCCACGCTTTCC
>CAMDEB010000198.1 GCA_945893085.1 Rhodoplanes serenus
ACCTAACTCGGTGTCTTCGGAACCGGGTGCAGGCCAAACCTACTGCAAGAGCAGGATTCAGGACGAAGGACATCTGAGCAAGCCTAAAGAATGACTCGCTGACACTCGCACCCGCAGTATGCAGTGCTTGATATTCGACCTTCAACCAATCACTGTTATTCTCTGGTTGTGGAGTTGCTCCCGTATCGCTTGGCATAGCCTTCCCCTAAATTAGGTGCGTCAGACGAAAAGCAACCATGGCGAGAATGTATGGTTTTTGCAACCTTCGCTTTTTGCGAATTTTTCGTGCGTGCGACTCCCTTAGTTGGTGATCCCCGCAGAGAGAAAGCCAGACGCGATCGAAGGCGGCCAGCGCGTGCCGCTGCGGCTCGCGGGCGAGTAGCAAGCTCCCGCCCGGGCTGAAAAAACGCCGCGCGCGCCCGGTTCGCCACGGTCAAGCATTCCGGACGGCGTGCACAAGCAGGCGGTGGGTAACGGGGACAGCCGCAAGATCCCCGCCCGCCGTCAATCCGGCGGTGCTAAGCCATCCCTGCGTCGCTGGCCAGCCCCGCCGACGCGCCGTCAGCATCGAGCCTCAACACTGAACCCTGTCGTCGAGAGTGCCATATGTAGCGTGAGCCCGGCTGTCTGCAGTCAAGAACAAGCGTTCCCAATTTCGACAACTTCCGGCTTCTTCGATCGCACATCATGGCGCCTGCCGATTCGACCGCACGCAAATTGCCCGACGCCGCCGCGCCGCCATATCGCAGCGCGCCGCAGAATATCGAGGCGGAACAGGCGCTGATCGGCGCGATCCTCGTGAACAACGAGGCGTTCTATCGGGTTTCCGACTTTCTGGAGCCGCAGCACTTCCAGGAGCCGATCCATCAACAGATCTATGAACTCGCCTCGAACCTGATCCGCGCCGGCAAGATCGCGACCCCGGTCACGCTCAAGACGTTCCTGCCCGCCGATCTCGACATCGGCGGCATGAACGCGAGCCAATATCTCGCGCGGCTCGCCGCCGAGGCGACGACGGTCATCAACGCCAGCGACTACGGCCGCACCATCGGCGACCTCGCGGTTCGGCGCAATCTGATCCGCATCGGCGAGGACATGGTCAATGTCGCCTTCGACGCGCCGGTGGATTTTGCGCCGCGCGAGCAGATCGAGGATGCCGAGCGCAGATTGTACGAACTCGCCGAAACCGGCCGTTACGGCTCGGGCTTCCAGCGCTTCTCCCAGGCGCTGACCACCGCCGTCGACATGGCCGCCCGCGCCTACCAGCGCGACGGCAAGCTGTCGGGACTGGCCACCGGTCTCAAGGACCTCGATGCCAAGATGGGCGGGCTGCAGTCGTCCGACCTGATCATCGTCGCCGGACGGCCCGGCATGGGCAAGACCGCGCTCGCCACCAACATCGCCTACAACGTCGCCCGCGCCTGGCAAGGCGAGACCCGTCCCGATGGTCACATCGCGACGATCAACGGCGGCATCGTCGGGTTCTTCTCGCTCGAAATGTCGGCCGAGCAGCTCGCCACCCGTATCATTTCCGAGCGGACCGAAATTCCCTCGAGCACGATCCGCCGTGGCGGCATCACCGAGGACGATTTCGAGAAGATCAAGGACATGTCGATCGAACTGCAGAGTCTGCCGTTCTACGTCGACGAGACCGGCGGCCTTTCGATCGCGCAGCTCGCGGCGCGCGCGCGCAGGCTCAAGCGCCAGAAAGGACTCGACCTGCTGGTCATCGACTACATCCAGCTCCTGCAAGGCTCGCAGAAGCGCGCCTCCGAAAGCCGCGTGCAGGAGGTGACCGAGATCACGACCAGCCTCAAGGCGCTGGCCAAGGAGCTGAACGTCCCGATCGTCGCGCTCTCGCAGCTCTCGCGTCAGGTCGAGAGCCGCGACGACAAGCGTCCGCAACTCTCGGACCTGCGTGAATCCGGTTCGATCGAGCAGGACGCCGACGTGGTGATGTTCGTGTTCCGCGAGGAATACTACCTGGCCAACAAGGAACCGCGGCCGGGCAGCGAAGAGCACCTGAAGTGGCAGACCGACATGGCGATGGTGCACGGCAAGGCCGAGCTGATCATCGGCAAGCAGCGCCACGGCCCGACCGGCACCGTGCAAGTCCAGTTCGAGGCCCGGGTCACGCGCTTCGGCGACCTCTCCGCGGATCAGCGGATGTCCGAGCGGATCGGCGACTGATCGTTGCCTGCGCCGTGGCTTATCGGGGTTTACGCCGCCCGCAAGGGCGGCCATAACCCGGCCCATGGCACGCCAACCCAAGCCGCAGTCATCGACGCCGCCGGAACCGGCCGTCATCGCCGGCGGCCCGCCCGAAGCCGAAGCCGGCGGCATCCTGACCATCGATCTCGGCGCCATCTTCTCGAATTACCGCACGCTGGCGCTGCGCGTGATGCCGACCGAATGCGCCGCCGTGGTCAAGGGCGACGGCTACGGCTGCGGCCTCGATCAGGTCGTCACCACGCTGACCCGCGCCGGCTGCACGACCTTCTTCGTCGCGCACCTGTCCGAGGCGGGGCGCGTGCGCGCGCTCGCGCCGGAGGCGGTGATCTACGTCCTCAATGGATTTTCCCCCGGCACCGGCCCGGCGTTCGTCGAGGCCTATGCACGGCCGGTGATCGGCAGCTCGGTGGAGCTTGCCGAGTGGGACCAGTTCGTGGCCCAGAGCGGCTGGCGCGGCGGGGTCGGGCTGCATGTCGACACCGGCATGAACCGGCTCGGACTTTCGATCGACGAAACCGCGGCGGTCGCGGCCCGCATGCAGCATGAAAATCACGGACTGGCGCTGCTGATGAGCCACTTCGCCTGCGCCGACCGGCCCAATCATCCGCTCAACGATCAGCAGATCAGGCAATTCCGCGAAATCCGCACGCTGTTTCGCGGCATCCCGGCCTCGCTCGCGAACTCCGCCGGCATCTTCCTCGACGAGTCCGCCCATTGCGACATGGTGCGGCCGGGTATTGCGCTCTACGGCGGCAATCCGACGCCCGGCCTGCCCAATCCGATGCGGCCGGTGGTGGAGCTGAAGGTGCGCGTGTTGCAGGTGCGCAACGTGCCGCGCGGCACGGCCGTCGGCTATGGCGCAACCTGGATCGCAAAGCGCGCAAGCCGCATCGCCGTGATCGCCGCGGGCTATGCCGACGGCATCCCGCGCGCCGCCGCCGCGACCGAGGACAGCCCCGGCCGCGAGCTGCTGGTGGGCGACACCCGCTGCCCGATCGTCGGGCGGATTTCGATGGACCTGATGACCGCCGATGTGACCGACATTCCGGAGCGCGAGATCCGCCGCGGCGACCTGGTGACCCTGATCGGCGGCGGGCTCGGCATCGACGAGGTCGCGGCCCAGGCCGGCACCATCAGCTACGAGGTGCTGGCGCACCTCGGCCACCGCTACCACCGGATTTGGAAGTTGTGACTGCGTTTCCCCTGGGTTTGGCCCGTCCCAACCTTAATGTTCTTGAAATGTTCTCGTCCGATGATTAGCCTCGTTCGTCCAACGGGAGATTCGGACATGGCTATTCACGGCTTGGCGTCGCGCGACGGCATTGGACTCTCATTGTTCGTGCCGAACGGCCGGCAGCAGGAGGCTGCGGCGTTCTATCTGGTGGCATTCGGGGCGGCGTCGCCGCGGCACTGGATCCATCCGAAAACCGGCGAAGTCACCGGGATCGACATCACCATCGGCCGCGCCACGTTCACGGTTTGCGGAGCCAATCCCAATCGCGAGGCCGACGCCACGCTGCCGGGCCCCTGCGCGGTGCCCGCTCCCGGCCGCGCCAGCACGCTGTTTCAACTGGTCGTCGACAATGTCGACGCCACGGTGGCGCTAGCGGTCGCGGCGGGAGCCACGGTTCGCACACCGGCGCAGGACGCCGACTGGGGCGACCGCATCGCCACCATCGTCGATCCGTTCGGACACATCTGGGCGATTGCCACCATCTCGCACGAGATGTCGGCCGACGATTACAACGCACGCGGCAATATCCAGCTCGTCGAAGCCGCGTAGCGGCCATGTCCAAGCGCACCATCGCCTTCATCTGCCAGAACTGCGGCGCGACCCATAACCGCTGGCAGGGGAAGTGCGAGGCCTGCGGCGAGTGGAACACGTTGGTCGAGGAAGGCGGCGGCATCGGCACGCGCGCGCTCGGACCCGGCAAGGCGCCGCGCAAGGGCCGGCTGTTCGCGCTCGAACCGCTCACCGGCGAAGTGCACGAAGCGCCTCGCCTGCCCTCCGGCTTGGCCGAACTCGACCGCGTCACCGGCGGCGGCTTCGTGCGCGGCTCGGTGCTGCTGATGGCCGGCGATCCCGGCATCGGCAAGTCGACGCTGCTGATCCAGGCCGCCGCGGCGCTGGCGCGCGCCAAGCACCGCGCGATCTATATTTCCGGCGAGGAGGCGGTGGCGCAGGTGCGGCTGCGCGCCGAGCGGCTCGGCCTCGCCGACGCGCCGGTCGAGCTCGCGGCCGAAACCGCGATCGAAGACATCATCGCCACGCTGTCGGCGGGCAAGACGCCGCGGCTGGTCATCATCGACTCGATCCAGACCATGTGGACCGACATGGTGGAATCCGCGCCCGGCACGGTGACCCAGGTGCGCGCCTCGGCGCAGGCGCTGATCCGCTTCGCCAAGCAGTCCGGCGCGGCCGTCATTCTCGTGGGCCACGTCACCAAGGACGGCCAGATCGCCGGTCCCCGCGTGGTCGAGCATATGGTCGACGCGGTGCTGTCGTTCGAGGGCGAAGGCTCGCACCAGTTCCGCATCCTGCGCGCGGTGTAGAACCGTTTCGGGCCGACCGACGAGATCGGCGTGTTCGAGATGACCGGCCTGGGGCTGCGCGAGGTGTCGAACCCGTCCGAGCTGTTCCTGTCCGAGCGCCATCTCGGCTCGCCCGGCACCGCGGTGTTCGCCGGCATCGAGGGCACGCGGCCGCTGCTGGTTGAAATCCAGGCGCTGGTGGCACCGACCGCGCTCGGCACGCCGCGGCGCGCGGTGGTGGGCTGGGACCAGAACCGGCTGTCGGTGGTGATCGCGGTGCTGGAGGCGCATTGCGGCGTGCGGCTGTCGGGGCACGACGTCTATCTCAACGTCGCCGGCGGTCTGCGGATCGTGGAGCCGGCCGCCGATCTTGCGGCCGCGGCGGCGCTCGTCTCCTCGCTCGTCAACGCGCCGCTGCCGGCGGACGCCGTGTATTTCGGGGAGGTTTCGCTGTCCGGCGCGGTGCGGCCGGTGGCGCAGGCCGCGGCGCGGCTCAAGGAGGCGCAAAAGCTCGGATTCCTGCGCGCCGTGATGCCGGAATCCTCGCGCGGCGAAACCGCCGACACCGGGCTGACGCTGAACTCCGTCGGCATGCTCGCAAATCTCGTCGCCGACATCGCAGCCCAGGGCAAAACTCGAAAAAACGACCGCAAACCGGCCCGAGAAGACGGGTGACGGCGCCGTGACGGCCCGCTATACACAGCGCGCATGGCCGATCGAACGCTCAAAATCGCCATAAATCGAAACCTTTGGGCCGTGTCCCGCCGGCTCTTGCCGAACACCGCCCGCGCAAGTGAGTGTGACGGCGAACTGACCCCGATTCGCCCCCAAAACCCCGATCGAACCCGGCAGAGCTGACCGACACATGCCGATCACGTGGCTCGATCTCCTCCTGCTCGGCGTCATGTTGATCTCGGGCCTGCTCGCCATGATCCGCGGCTTCATGCGCGAGATCCTGTCGATCGCGGCGTGGGGCGCGGCGGCGGCGGCGACGGTGCTGCTCTACGGCAGGCTCTTACCGATCGCCAAACAGAACATCTCCAGCGACATCCTGGCCAATATCGCCGTGGTCGGCGGCGTGTTCCTGATCACGCTGCTGGTGGTCTCGGTGATCACCGTGCGCATCTCCGATATGATCCTCGACAGCCGGATCGGCGCGCTCGACCGCACGCTCGGCTTCCTGTTCGGGCTCGGCCGCGGGCTGATCATCGTCGTGGTCGCGTTCCTGTTCTTCGCCTGGCTGGTGCCCACCAACAAGCAGCCCGACGGCGTGCGCCTCGCGAAATCGCGGGTGGTGCTGGAGAGCACCGGCGAGTGGCTGCAGGCCCTGTTGCCGCAGGACATGGATAACTATCTCTCGCAGTGGTTCCGCCGCCGGCCGAAGGGCGACGAGCAGGAGCCGCCGGATGCGCCGCCCGATCGCCGATCGGATCTCGGCGCGCCAACGACCACCGCGACCATCCGCGACCAGGTTTATCCGCGTGCCGACCGGACCGACATGCGGCAGTTGATCGACGCCACGAAACGATAAGGCGGGACACCTTATGACGGACCAGGCCGCTTTCGATCCAGACGCCTTCGATCCGAACGCAGACCGGCTGCGCGAGGAATGCGGCGTCTTCGGCATCTTCGGCCATCCCGACGCCGCCGCGATCACCGCGCTCGGCCTGCACGCCTTGCAGCACCGCGGCCAGGAGGCGGCCGGCATCGTCTCGTTCGACGGCAAGCGCTTCCACTCCGAGCGCCGCATGGGGCTCGTTGGCGACAACTTCTCCCGCCGCGAGGTGATCGACCGCCTGCCCGGCACCTCCGCCATCGGCCATGTCCGCTATTCCACCACCGGCGAAACCATCCTGCGCAACGTGCAGCCGCTGTTCGCCGAGCTCGACGGCGGCGGCTTCGCCATCGGCCACAACGGCAACCTGACCAACGGCCTGACGCTGCGCCGCCAGTTGGTGCGCGACGGCGCGATGATGCAATCGACCACCGACACCGAGGTGATCCTGCATCTGGTGGCGCGCGCCAAGCGCAACCGCTTCGTCGACCGCTTCATCGAAGGGCTGCGCCAGATCGAGGGCGCCTACGCCTTCGTCGCCATGACCAACAAGAAGCTGATCGGCGCGCGCGACCCGCTCGGCATCCGGCCGCTGGTGCTGGGCAAGCTCGACGGCTGCCCGATCCTGGCGTCGGAGACCTGCGCGCTCGACGTGATCGGCGCGCAATATGTCCGCGACGTCGAGAACGGCGAGGTGCTGGTGTTCGACGAGGACGGTGCCCACACCCACAAGCCGTTCCCGCCGACCGCGCCGCGGCCGTGCATCTTCGAATACATCTATTTCGCGCGGCCGGATTCCTTCGTCGGCGGCCGCTCGGTCTACGACGTGCGCAAGAAGATGGGCGCCGAGCTCGCGCGCGAGGCGCCGGCCTTGGCCGACGTCATCGTGCCGGTGCCGGATTCCGGCGTGCCGGCGGCGATCGGCTACTCGCAGGCGTCGGGCATTCCCTACGAGCTCGGCATCATCCGCAACCACTACGTCGGCCGCACCTTCATCGAGCCGACGCAGCAGATCCGCCAGCTCGGCGTGCGGCTGAAGCACTCGGCCAACCGCGCGGTGGTGGCCGGCAAGCGCATCGTGCTGGTCGACGACTCGATCGTGCGCGGCACCACATCGACAAAAATCGTGCAGATGATGCGCGACGCCGGCGCCAAGGAGGTGCATTTCCGCATCTCCTCGCCGCCGATCACGCATCCGGACTACTACGGCATCGACACGCCGGAGAAGGACAAGCTGCTCGCCGCCACGCACGACCTCGAGGGCATGCGGCAGTTCATCGGCGCGGATTCGCTGGCGTTCCTGTCGGTCGCCGGCATCTACCGCGCCATGGGCGTGGGCGAGCGCGACCCGCTGCGGCCGCAGTTCACGGATCATTGTTTTACGGGCGAGTATCCGACGGGGTTGACGGACCGGACGGGGGAGGCGAGTTCGCCGCGGCAGTTGTCGTTGTTGGCGGAGGCGGGCTGAGGCGACACACTCCGCTGTAGTCCCCGCGAAGGCGGGGACCCATGACTGCTTCGCGCGCCATGCTATATTGATCGCATGACCAAGCTGCTCGAACAGGTCATCGGCATGCCGCCCGTTCCGCTCACAGCGGACGAACGCGAAGCAATCGCGAAGTCGAAGGCTGCAGCCGAACGCGGTGAATTCGCAACTGACGAGCAGGTCCGCGCGGTGTGGGCCAAGCACGCAGATCGTAGGATGAGCTGAGCGTAGAGAAGCCCGCGCTGCCTACTCAAATCTGCGCGGGCACGGCGCTTCGCGCCTTTACCCACCCTTGTAATAGCGAAACCAATTATCCTCGACATGTTCCGAAAGGAATGGCCTGCCGCAGATGGCGATCGGCGGCAGGCCGCTGGCGATCGGATCGTACCCACCCTGAGCAGTT
>CAMDEB010000199.1 GCA_945893085.1 Rhodoplanes serenus
ATGGCGGAGGGCGCGCATGTCGTGGTCGCGAGCCTCGATCCGGCGCGAAACGCGGATGCCGTTGCGAAGCTCAAAGCAAAGTCGAACGGCAAGGTGATCGGCGTCCCGACCGACCTCAACGACGCCAAGGCGGTCGACAATCTGTTCGAGCGCACGCTGGCCGAATTCGGCCGGCTCGACATCCTGGTCAACAACGCCGCCATGATCGCCCAGGGCGGCTTCTTCGCCATGGACGAGGACGCCTGGAGCAAAGCCTTCGACAACAAGCTGCACGGTGCGGTGCGCTGCATCCGCCGCGCGGTGCCGCCGATGCGGGAGCGCAAATGGGGCCGCATCATCAACATCGCCGGCGGCGCGGCCTGGACGCCGCAGCTCGGCGCCATCACGGTCGGATTGAACAACGCCGCCGTACTGAATTTGACCATGGCGCTGGCCAACGAACTCGGCAAGGATGGTATCCTGGTGAACGCGCTGGCGCCGACCGCCATCCGCACGGAACGCCACGACGACAACATCCGTCAGGCGATGGCGAAAACCGGCAAGAGCGAGGCGGAGGTGCTGCAGCCGCGGGTGGCCAAGGTGCCGCTCGGCCGCATGGGCACGGCGGAAGAGGTCGCCGCCGTGGTGGCGTTCCTGGCGTCGGAGCGTTCGGGCTTCGTCACCGGCAGCGTCTGGCCGGTCGACGGCGGAGCGACGGCAAGACTTTAAGCGACGTGACTTTAAGCGACGCGGCTTTAAAGGCGATCGAGGATGGGAGCCATTGTGCTGGTTAGAAGCTCAATAGGTCTCGCAGGCGTCGCGCTGTCTTTGGCGCATGGCGTCGTTCCGGCAGCGGCCCTCGACTACCCCACCCGGCCGATCACCCTCATCGTCTCGCATCGGGCGGGCGGCCCCAGCGACGTGATCGCCCGCGTGCTGGGCGGTTTGCTGAGCCAGGTCCTGCGCCAGCCGCTGGTGATCGAGGGCCGGCCCGGCGCCGCCGGCAACATTGCCGCCGAGCAGGCGGCGCAGGCCGCGCCGGACGGCTACACTTTGCTGATGGGCAACACCAGCGTTCTGGCGACCAATCCCGCGCGCCAGAAGAACATCGGGTTCGATCCGGAGCTGGACTTCGCGCCGATCACGCTGCTTGGAACGCAGGCGAATGTCCTGGTGGTCCATCCCTCCGTGCCTGCCATTTCGTTGACGCAGTTGATCGAGCTCGCCAGGGCGAAGCCGGGGCTGCTGACCTTTGCGTCGTCCGGCCACGGCAGCGCCGCCCACCTCGCCGGCGAAATGTTCAGGGCCGAGACCAAGGTGGCGATCGTCCACGTCCCCTACAAGAAGCCCGGCCCGGCGTTGCAGGACGTCGTCGGCGGACACGTCCAGATGATGTTTGCGCCCGCCGCCGCGGTGGCGAACCACGTCCGGGCAAGGCGGCTGCGCGCGCTCGCCGTCGCCTCGACCAAGCGCAGCGCCCTCCTGCCGGGAGTTGCCACGATCGATGAACTCGGACTGCATGGTTTCGACGCCACCACCTGGTACGGCCTCGTCGCACCGGCCGGCACGCCCAAGGAGATCATCGACGTGCTACACCATACGACGGCTGCGGCGCTCGAACATCCGAACGCGCGCAGGATCATGGGCGGCCTCGGCATCGACGTCGTCGGAAGCTCGCCACGCGAATTCGATGCCTATATCAAGGCCCAGATTCCAAAATGGGCCGCGGTGATAAGATCGCTGGGCATACACACGCATTGAAATGAGACGGCGCGGCTTTGAGGGCGACGTGAAGATTCGGGAGAGAGATGTGCTGAAAAAAATATCGGTCTGTTTCGCCGGCATTGCCACGGCGCTTGTTCTGACGATCGCCCATGCGCAGGCGCAAGCCTATCCGTCGCGGCCAGTCACGCTGGTCGTCGCCTTCACGCCGGGCGGGCCGAGCGACGTGCTGGCGCGCGTCCTCGGCAAGAAGCTGCAGGAGATTCTCGGCCAGCCGTTCATCATCGAGAACCGGCCCGGCGCCGGCGGCAACATCGCCGCCGAGCAGGTCGCCAACGCCGCGCCCGACGGCCACACGCTGCTGATGGGCAACAACAGCATCCTCGCGACCAATGCGGCGCTCTACAAGAAGGTCAACTACGTGCCGGAAGACTTCATGCCGGTCAGCCTGATCGGCACCCAGGCCAACATCCTGGTGGTCAACCCGAACGTGCCGGCGAACACGATGGCCGAGCTGATCGCGCTCGCCAAGAAGAGCCCGGGCCACCTCAATTTCGCCTCCTCCGGCCACGGCGCCGCGGCGCATCTGTCCGGCGAGCTGTTCAAGGCCGAAGCCAAGGTCGAGATCGTCCACGTCGCCTACAAGGGCGCGGCGCCCGCTTTGCAGGACGTCATCGCCGGCCACGTCCAGATGATGTTCGCCACCGCCGCGTCGGTCGTCGGCCACATCCGGGCCAATCGCGTGCGCGCGCTTGCGGTGACGACGCCCAAGCGCACCGCGGTGCTGCCGGACATCGCCACCGTGGATGAGCTTGGCATCAAGGGCTTCGACGCCACCACCTGGCACGGCCTGGTGGCGCCGGCCGGCACCCCGAGGGAGACCATCGGCGTCCTGCATGACGCGACGGTCCGCGCGCTGAACGATCCGGCGACGCGCAAGGCGCTGATGGATCTCGGCGTCGACATCGTCGGCAACACGCCCAAGGAGTTCGAAGCCTATATCAAGGCGGAAATTCCGAAATGGACGCAGGTGGTGAAAACCTCGGGCGCCCGCGTCGACTGAGATGAGCGACGCCATCCCGGATTACGCGCCACTGTGCGCAGCGCCCGACCGCGCGCCGCGGCCGCCGCGCACACCGTTCCCGCCGCTGTCGTGCGATACCCATGCGCACATTTTCGAGGCGCGGTTTCCCTATGCCCGGGAGCGCATCTACACGCCACCCGATTCCAACCTGGCGGACTATCGTCACTTGCTGAAGACGCTTGGATGCGAACGCGCGGTGCTGGTGCAGCCGAGCGTGTACGCCGCGGACAACGCGGCGATGCTGGAGGCCCTCCGAACCGTCGGACCGGGCATGCGCGGCGTGGCGGTCGCCGATCCGGATATCGGCCAGAGCGAGATCAAGGCGCTGCATGACGCCGGCGTCCGCGGATTGCGCTTCAACGTCGTCGACCGGCGCGAGCACAAGAACGTCGTCCCCGCCGACATGCTGCGCGAGGTCGCCAAGCGCATCGCGCCGTTCGGCTGGCACATCGAGATGCTGGTCAACCTCGACGAGGCCGGCGACTTCGCACCGCTGCTGGGCGGCCTCGGCGTTCCGGTCGCGCTCGGCCATCTCGGCTATCCCAAGGGCGGCGCCGCCACCTGGACGCAGACTCGTGCCTTCGCCGATCTGCTTCGGCTGCTCGACGGCGGGCGCTGCTGGATCAAGCTCACCGGTCCCTACCGCATCACCACCGAGGCCGACCTGCCCTATGGCGACGTCGACGGACCCGCGAAACGGCTGATCGCCGCAGTGCCCGAGCGCATGATCTGGGGCACCGACTGGCCGCATGTGATGAAGAAGAAGCCGATGCGCAACGACGGCGACATGGCCGATCTGCTGGACCGCTGGGTTCCCGACGGCGCCACGCGGCAGCGCATCCTGATCGACAATCCAGCCGCGCTTTACGGGTTTGAGAGCGGCGAGAGGATCGCGTAGCCGACTGCCCGTCCCGT
Organism: Rhodoplanes serenus; assembly: GCA_945893085.1. Lineage (GTDB taxonomy): Bacteria > Pseudomonadota > Alphaproteobacteria > Rhizobiales > Xanthobacteraceae > Z2-YC6860. Next base: position 3,701 of record CAMDEB010000199.1, read on the forward strand.
TCCGACGTCATGGCCGGGCTTGTCCCGGCCATCCACGCCTTGCTTATAAATCTCAAAGTAAGGCGTGGATGCCCGGCACAAGGCCGGGCATGACGGATGCGGGGGCCGTCTGATAAGGTCGCCAGCCCTCACTCCAATCGGACCGGTCATGGCAGGCAACATCAATCCCAACCCGTTCACCACCCGGCCCGAGATCGAGGGCACGTTTGGCGTCGTCGCCTCGACCCACTGGATCGCAACCGCTGTCGGCATGGCGATGCTGGAGCGCGGCGGCAACGCCTTCGACGCCGGCGTAGCCACCGCCTTCACGCTGCAGGTGGTCGAGCCGCACCTGAACGGTCCCGGCGGCGACGTGCCGGTCATTCTCTATGACGTGAAGCGCGGCAAGCCGGAGATCATCTGCGGCCAGGGTCCGGCGCCCGCCGCCGCCACCATCGCGCGCTACAAGAGCGAAGGCCTCGACATGGTGCCCGGCACCGGCCTGCTGGCGGCCTGCGTGCCGGGAATGTTCGACACCTGGATGCTGCTGCTGCGCGACTACGGCACGATGACGCTCGCCGAGGTGCTGACGCCCGCGATATCGTACGCGCAGAACGGCCATCCGCTGGTCGAACGCGCCAACGCCACCATCCGCACCGTCGAACGGTTGTTCCGCGATCATTGGCCGACCTCGGCCGCGGTCTATATGCCCGGCGGCAAGGTTGCCGAGACCAGCTCGCTGTTCACCAACAAGGCGCTGGCCGCCTCCTACGCGCGCGTGCTCAAGGAAGCCGAGAGCGTCGGCGGCGATCGCGTCGCGCAGATCGAGAAGGCGCGCAAGGTCTGGTCGCAAGGCTTCGTCGCCGAGGCGATCGACAAGTTCTGCCGCACCCAGAAGGTGATGGATACGAGCGGCACGCCGCACGGCGGCGTGCTCACCGGGCAGGACATGGCGACGTGGCAGGCGCGCGTCGAGGCGCCGCTCACCTACGACTATGGCCGTTACACCGTCTGCAAGGCGCCGTGGAGTCAAGGCCCGGTGATGCTGCAGCAGCTCGCGCTGCTCAAGGGTTTCACCCTTGACGGCCTCGACGTGGTCGGGCCCGATTTCATCCACCTGCTGGTCGAGTGCTCGAAGCTCGCCTATGCCGACCGCGAAAAATTCTACGGCGACCCCGACTTCGTCGAGGTGCCGTTCGCGACGCTGCTGTCGGAGAACTACAATGCCGAGCGGCGCAAGCTCGTCACCGACAAGGCCTCGCTCGAACTGCGGCCGGGCACGATCGAGGGCCTCGGCTCGGTGGTGCAGCTGAAGGCCGGCCCGAAGCTCGTCGCCGGAATGGGCGCGGGCGAGCCGACCGTCGGCCGCATGGGCGAGGTCGTCGGCGACACCGTGCATTTCGACATCGTCGACCAGGCCGGCAACATGGTGACCTCGACGCCGTCCGGCGGCTGGCTGCAATCCTCGCCGGTGATCCCCGAGCTCGGCTTCGGTCTCGGCACGCGGATGCAGATGTTCTGGCTGGAGGAAGGCCATCCGGCCTCGCTCGCGCCGGGCAAGCGGCCGCGCACCACCCTGTCGCCGACCATGGCGCTGCGCGATGGCACGCCTTACCTCGCCTGGGGCTCGCCCGGCGGCGACCAGCAGGACCAGTGGATCACCCAGTTTTTCCTGCGCCATGTGCACGCCAAGATGAACCTGCAGGAGGCGATCGACGCGCCGGCCTGGCACTCCGAGCATTTCCCGATCTCGTTCTGGCCGCGCACCGCGCGCCCCGGCGTGCTGCAGATCGAATCGCGTGTGCCGAAGGCCACCCGTGACGAACTCACCCGCCGCGGCCACATCCTCGAAGTCGAGCCGGAATGGTCGGAAGGACGTCTCACCGCCGCCTCGCGGCTCGACCCGCGTCGGCGCGCCGCAGCCAATCCCCGCGGCATGCAAGGCTATGCTGCGGGACGCTAGTTTTATTGTCATTCAGAGTGTGACCGTGAGCGCCGATCAACCCATCATCGTCGCCGACAACGCGACCAAGATGTTCCTCGACGGCGCGGTGGTCGCGTTCCGCCAGTTGAACCTCGCCATCGCCAAGAACGAGATCATGTGCGTCGTCGGCCCGAGCGGCTGCGGCAAGACCACGCTGCTGCGCTGCATCGCCGGCCTGACCGACATCAGCAGCGGCCAGCTCCTGGTCGACGGCAAGCCGGTTAACGGTCCGCCGGACGGCGTCGCCATGGTGTTCCAGCATTTCGGCCTGCTGCCGTGGAAGACCGTCCAGGAGAACGCCGCCTTCGGCCTGGCGATGGCCGGAACGCCGGCGGCCACGGTCAAGGAGCGGGTCGGGCACTATCTCGACCTGGTTGGACTCATTGGCTTCGAGAAACACTATCCCTATCAATTGTCCGGCGGCATGCAGCAGCGCGTCGGTCTCGTGCGTGCGCTCGCCATGAACCCGAAGGTTCTGCTGATGGACGAGCCGTTCGCCGCGCTCGACGCGCAGACCCGCGAGATCCTGCAGGAGGAGCTGCTGCAGCTCATGCAGCGGCCGGAAGAGCGCAAGACCATGGTGTTCATCACCCACTCGATCGACGAGGCCATCCTGCTCGGCGACCGCATCGCGGTAATGAGCGCGCGCCCCGGCCGCATCAAGGAATTGCTCGACGTGCCGTTCGGCCGGCCGCGCGACGTCGACGTCATGCGCGCCGATCCGCGCTTCGCCGAGATGCGCACGCACATCTGGCGTCAGCTGCACACCGCCCGGCCGAAACGGGCCACGGCGCCGAAGGAGGTCGCGTGAGCACCGTCGACCAGGTCCACGCCGATACGCTGACCGAGGCGCAGGTCCAGCGCGAGCTCGACAACGATCGCGCGCGCGTCGAGCACGCCGCGGCCGGCCGCCGGCGGCGCACCGCGGTGCAGAATCTCGTCATCCGGCTGGTGTCGCTCGCAATCTTCCTTTTGCTTTGGCAGATCACCGGCGCAAGCGTCGATCCGGTGTTGTTCACCACGCCATCCAAGGTCGCGGCCGCCGCCGTCAACATGGTGCTCAGCGGCGAGCTTTGGTATGCGCTGTGGCCGAGCCTGCTGGTGCTGCTGATGGGGCTGAGCCTTGCCATCGTGTTCGGCACGGTGCTCGGCCTGTCGCTGGCGCGCTTCCACATCCTCGACGTCGGGCTGACCGTCTACATCACCTTCCTCTACTCGATTCCGTCGGTGGCGCTGGTGCCGCTGATCGTGCTGTGGGCCGGCTACGAGACCACCGCCAAGGTCATCATCCTGTTCCTGTTCGCCTTCTTCCCGATGGTCATCAACACCTACCAGGGCGTGAAGGCGGTCGATCCGAAGCTGCTGGAGGTGGGACTCGCGTTCCGCTGCTCCGAGCGCCAGGTGTGGGGCAACATCGTGCTGCCGGCCGCACTGCCGTTCATCGTCACCGGCATCCGCCTCGCCGTCGGACGCGGCATGATCGGCATGGTGCTCGCCGATCTGTACACCGCGATCTCCGGCATCGGCTATCTGATCGTGCGCACCGCCAGCACGTTCCAAGTCGACAAGATGTTCGTGCCGATCGTGACGCTCGGCCTGCTGGGCGTCACGCTCACCGCGGTGCTACGCTTCGTCGAGCAGCGCGTGGCGCCCTGGACCGCAGCCGGGCGGGAAGATTAGCGACTACGCTGGGTCAGGGCCACATGTCGCAGTTAGATGAACTCCGTCAAAAGTTTTACGAGACTGCCTCAATTGAAGTCCTTGAGCGCGGACGCCTGAGGGACAACGCTCTGTTTATCTATGTCGCGTCAATTGGAGCTTACTTGAGTTTTCTGTTCACGCAGCACTTTGCGGCAGCCAAACAAATTGACATTTCGTATCAGACTGCGCTGCTAGTTCCCACGCCGCTGATCTGCCTAATATTCACGCTCGTAATTCTTCAGCATGAGTTGGTCATTTCAGCGATCAATCGCTACATCAATTTCGAATTGGAGAGTCACAAAGTCGACCCCGACGATCCAAGTTCAAAACAAGTGGTTCACTGGTACCTGTCAAAATCACTGAATGAGCAAGCTGTTGCATTCAATCGTCTGCGATTTTTCGCACAGGCGTTTGGATTGATTCTTCCAATGCTCTATGCCTATTTTTTTCTTTATACCTCTTGGCCAACTGTCTATTCGCATTTCCCAGCGCGGGCGATCGCAATAGTTATTTGGGAAACTGCGTTTATTGCATGGATACTCTATTTTCATGTCAGAGTGTGGCGGGTGAGAAATGAGACATCGAGAATGGTCAAAGAGTATCATGATCAACAGGCTTGAATAATTCTGGCGGCAAGTACGAGGATCGCACGATGGCTGAGGAGAAGGCGCCATACCAAGGGCCGTAGGGCGCAATAGCGAAGCGTATTGCGCCGCAATGACCGAAGACTGGCGGATTACGCTTCGCTAATCCGCCCTTGTAATAGCGAAACCAATTATCCTCGACATGTTCCGAAAGGAATGGCCTGCCGCAGATGGCGATCGGCGGCAG
>CAMDEB010000200.1 GCA_945893085.1 Rhodoplanes serenus
TGGACGAACTGCGCTCGACCCTGCTGACCTCAGGATCATCATTCACATCGGTGGTTTCGATTTGGGTCATGCTCGACTTCATCATGAATGCCTCCGGTTGGACAAATCGGTGTCCAAAAAATCCGGGGGCAGCTCAATAAGCACGTAATCAAATTGCTTTCTCTGGGGCCCGTCGATCATGGGATTATCAATCCGCGCCTATGCCCGGCTTCGCGGCGTGAGCCATGTTGCGGTGCTCCGCGCGGCCACGGCTGGACGCATAACGCTGGAACCCGATGGCACCGTCGATCCCGCCAAGGCGGACGCCGCCTGGGAGCGCTCCACGGAACCGGCGCGCGACAAACCCAAACAACAAAAGCTGAAACCAGTTGCCGATTCAGCCGTAGGCTCGGTGCGAGAAACACTCAGGGAACAGGGACTACCCGCGAGTGGGAACGTCACCTTCGTTCAGGCCAGAACGGCCCATGAGATAGCCAAGGCGCATCTCGCGCGATTTTAGAGTTTCACCGACGGGGAGAAGCCCGCCGAGAAGGTCCAAGGGACTATTGCTCCGCGCTTGTAGTCAACGTTTCCGCGCTCCAGGGCTGCAATATCGGAGCTTTGGAAAAAGGAGCGGCGTTGACCCCGGATGACCGAAATATCGGTGACCTTGCGCTCAGAGTGTGTAGCCGGAGTCTCCGTCGCCGATGATGTAGGCATACTCGCCCGGATGGACTTTCGAGATGCGGTTGCGCACCTGCATCATCTCGGTTTTCGGGAACGGGGCGACCATCTCGTCGAGCACTTCGAAAGTGTATGGCGAGATCACCCGGCCGAGTACCGTGCCCTTCGGCACGGTCTTGCCGAGCACCTCGAGGCCGACGACCGGTTCGAACGTGCCGCCGTGCGACGGCCGGATGGACGTGCCTTTGCGAATCACCACGCGCGGGCCGGCGCGCGACGCCGTGCCGCGCACGACCTCGACCACTTTCATCATGTTGACGAGGTCGGCGATCGCCTTGTCGAAATAGCCGACATCGAGAATGAGGCCGCCGCCACCAATCTCCGGCACGATGCACAGCTTGCCCTGCGACTCGCCGTGATTGGTGAGCGTGCCGCGCGCCTCGAAATGCTCCCACAGCACCTCGGCTCCGCTGGCCAGCGCTACCTCGTGCTGGCGGCGATGCACCTCCGATTTCGTCGGATCGGCGGTGTATGTGTAGTGAATCACGGTATCCGGTCCGCCGCCGTGATAGTCGAAAATGATGTCGGCTTTGGAAATGATCTGGTCGGCGATCACCTTGGCAAGCACATCCGTGAACCAGTTCTTGCCGATCGGCGAGCCCGGAAACACGCGATTGAGGTTGTGATAGTCGATCGGCGTGTTCCGCGTGCCGGACTCGAGTGCGTGCGGGTTGAGCACCGGTGCCACCAGGATGGTTCCAGCGAAGTCGTAGCCAGTCTTGACGAAATACTGGCATGCGCGCCGCGCGAACTCGGCACTCCAGTGCTCGTCGCCATGCGAAGTGCAGGCGATGAGCACCGTCGGGCCGGGCCGCTGGCCAGCTAGCGCGTGAATCGGTAAGGCCAAACGATAGCCGCTCGCCATGACGCAGACGGGAAGCTCGAAATAAGCCTTGGTCCCCTTGACGAGCGTCGAACCGTTCCAATCGAAAGGCATGATGGCGCTCCGGCTCAGTTGCTGCGGGTCAGGATGCGGCCGCCGAGCGCGCCGGTGACGTCGCCGTTCTTGTAGGCGTGCGCGCCATTGACGAAGACGTGGTCGATGCCGGCGGGGTAGGCGCTCGGCAGGCGCCAGGTCGAGCGCTCGGCGATCGCCTTGGGGTCGAACACCACGAGATCGGCGTGGTAGCCTTCGCGGACATAGCCGCGATCCTTGAGCCGGAAATGGTCAGCGACCAGGCCGGTCATGCGCCGCACGGCATCGCCCAGTTCGATCACGCGTTCGTCGCGCACGAACGTCGCGAGCACGCGTGGAAAGGTGCCGTAATGGCGCGGATGCGGCTGGATGGTGTTCCATGGTTCGCGCAGCCGGCCGAGCGACGTGGCGATTGCGTCGGTGCCGAACATGGTCCACTCGTCGGTGATCAGGCCCATGAAGTCGTTACGATCGATCGGAGAGCAGATCGCCGCGAAGGTCTCGCCATCCTCGACGATGCGGTCGAAGTAGAAGTCGCACGGATGCACGCCCAAGGCTTCCGCCGCCTCCGCAACGCTCTTGCCGATGAAGGCGCGGTAGTTGCTATCGCGAGGCAGCTCCTGAATCAAGATGTCGCGCCAGTCGCTGAACATCACGAATTCCTCGTGGAAGCCGTATTTGGGGCGCTCTCGCCGCGCCTCGACCTCCATTTTCAGCTTCGCGCGCGTCACCGGATCTTTGAGCTTTTCGCGCAAGTCCGGCAGGTTCTCGGCCCAGAGTTTCTTCCAGTCGTAGCAGTCGGCCGGAAAAATCGCGCGCGGCGACCACCACGAGCCCTTGGTCGGATACGGCATCATATCGCAGGCGACCTTTACGCCGTCGCGCCGCGCCAAGTCCATGATGTCCAACATGCGCTGGCCATGGCCCCAATTCTTACGACCATAGACGCCCAAATGGGAGATCTGCACCCGGATTCCGGCGCGCCGGCCGACCTCGATGGCCTCGATGACCGCGTTGAGGACGTTCCGGCTATAGCCGCGCAGATGCGAGCTGTAGAAGCCGTCGAACTCGGCAACGACTTTGGCCAGCTCGACGATCTCGTGAAGATCGGAGACGGTCGTCGGATGGTAGTCGAGGCCGGTCGAGAGCCCGCACGCGCCGGCCTTCATCGCGGCGCGCACGAGCTCCTTCATCTGATCGATTTCCGCGCGTGTCGCCGGGCGATCCTCGTTATTGAGCACCGCGGCGCGGATAGTGATGTGGCCGATCTGCGGCACCGCGTTCATCCCGGTTCCCTGCTTGGCGACAAGGCCGAAATACTCTTCGGCCGAGGACCAGTTGCACTCCACGCCCTTGGGCTCGAGCAGGTAGCCGCGATTGTTGGCAAGCAGCGGGAACGGGCTGTAGCCGCAATTGCCCATCACCTCGGTGGTGATGCCTTGCGCGATCTTGGTCTCGCATTTCGGATTGAGATAAAGCCCGACATCCGAGTGACCGTGCGCATCGATGAACCCCGAGGTGATGTACTTGCCCTTGGCGTCGATCGTCTCCTTGGCGTTGTCGCCGGAGACGTCGCCGAGCTTGGCGATGCGCCCGTCCTTCAGGCCGAGATCAGCCCGGCGCGGGCCGCTGCCGGAGCCGTCAATGATCTCGCCATTTTTGATCAGCAGGTCGAAATTCGTCATCGCACCACCTCGCTATCCTGCGGCACGCGCCGCACCGTTCCCGACTTCTCGTCGACGAGTACCCCATAGTCGCGCCCGGCAACCCCGGGCGAGACGTAGCCGTTGCGCACGTCGGCCGCCACGGACTCGATCGGCCGTTGATGCGGGTCTCCATATCCGCCGCCCCCGGGCAGCACCAGCGTGTAAACATCGCCCGGCGAAACGTTACGCGGCTCGACGGGCACCTCCTTGCCATTGATAGCGTAGGCGCCTTTCGCACCGGGCAAACCACCGAGAATGCCCGGCGGTGGGAAGCGGACCTTGTCCGGCCGGATGCTGGCGATGATCGGCCGGTCGCCCAGAACCCTGAGCGCGATCGACTGGCCTAGCCCGCCGCGAAAGAGGCCCGCTCCGCCGGAATCCATGACGAGCTTCTTGTGCTCGACGAGAATCGGCGCTTGGTTCTCGGTGATCTCGGTCGGCGTGACCGTTCCGTTATACGGGAAGGCGATGGTCGGCAGCCCGTCCATCCGTGCCGTTGCACCCTTTCCGCCATTGGGCAAAATATGAACGTTGAAAACCGAATTGTCGTCGGGATGGGTGCCGTGCAGGGTGATCGCCCAGAACGAGCCGCTGCCCGCCTGCACCACTTGCGGGATCGCCTGGGCCAAAGCGCCATAAATGGCGACGTGGATGTGAAAACTCGACTTCGAGCGCGACTTGACCGCGCTCGGCATGGTGGTGTTGAACGCCGAACCCTCCGGCGCGAACACCGTCAGCGGCCGGAACAGGCCTTCGTTGTTCGGCAGTTCCGGCGTTAGGCTGCATTTCAGCGGATAGTACGTATCGGCGAAAGTGTTGTTCGGCACGCAGTTGATCGACGCGTCCTTGAACTGGTCCGAAGATCCGGTGAAGTCGGCATGGATCTTGTCGCCGGTCTTCGTCACCTTGACCTCGATATGCAGCGGCGTGCGAAAACCGTCGGCGTCGAGCGCGTAGCGCCACTCGCCGTCCGGCATGCGGCGCAGCGCATTGCGCATCGCCGCCTCCGAGCGGTCGAGGATTTCCTCGGTCAGCGCCGCAAATCCGTCCCCGCCGCCATGGTCGTCGAGAAACTCGTGCAGCCGCTGGGCGCCGAGCTGTTCGGCGCCGACGATCGCGCGGATGTCGCCGATCACCATGTCGGGGACGCGCACATTGGCTTCGATGATGCGAAAGAGCTGCGTATTCGGCTTGCCGGCGATGAACAGTTTGCTCGGCGGGATTCGCAGGCCCTCCTCGAACAGGTCGCGCGCGTCGAAATAGTCCAGCCTTCCGCCGATGTCGGCGACATGCGCCACGCAGCCCATGAACGCGACGACCTGGCCCTTATAGAATACCGGCGCGACGATGCTGAGATCGGGCAGATGACCCGAACCGAGCCATGGATCGTTGGTGATCAAGACGTCGCCAAGCTCGAGCGTTTCGACAGGGAAGTGCTTGAGCACGGCCTTTGTGGTCGCCGGCAGCGTCACGGTAAACGCCGGCGAACTGAGCTGCGACTGCGCCAAGCTGCGGCCGAGGCGATCGAGCATGATGACGGCGAAGTCGCGACTCTCGCCGACGATGGTCGAAAACGCGGTTCGGATGACCGCGATGTCGACCTCGTCCATCACCGAGATGAGTCGGTTCCATTGCACCTCGATCGAGATAGGATCAAGCGTTGGCGTTAGCGACATCGTTCATCACTCCTTCGGCGCTGTTCGGCTTGCGCGGGGGAATGTCCATATAGAGGCTCCCGAAATCGTCGATCCATACCTGTGCCGAGGGGCCGGCCACGGCAGTGCACTCGCGCTCTTCGATGATCGCGGGTCCGGCGAAGCGGACGTTGGGCGCCAGTTTGTAGCGATCATAGACGGGCGTATCGAGATAGGCGCCGACCTCGGAAAAATAGACCTGCCGTTTGCCCTTGAGCGCCGCCGCCGCGCCGCCCGCTCCAGCCGGGATATGGATCAGCGGAACGGCCGGTGGTGGTGCGCTCACCGTTGTGCGGCACGTGATCAGTTCGACCGCTAGGTTGGTGTGGGCGTGGCCGTATTTTTCGCGGTGCGCGTCGTAGAACAGCTGCGCCAGATCGGTCATCGAGCCCTTCTTGAACGCCATTTCTGGGATCGGCACGGTCACCTCGTGGCCCTGGCCCTTGTGGCGCAAATCCATGGCATGGACGATCGACACGCCTGGCGCGTCGGCCGCGATCCCGGCTTCGGCGAGAACCGCGAGCCCGTCCTTGGTCATCGACTCGAACACGCCGCGCACGTCGCTCCATGCGATCTTGTCGAGGCGGCTGACCAGCGAACGCGCGAAGTCGAACGAGACCGCGGTGGTGACCAGCCCCATGGCCGATGTCGCCCCCGCCCCCGGCGGTACGACAACGCCGCGCATCTGGAGCGCCCGCGCCAGCTCATAGGCATGCGCCGGCCCGGCGCCGCCAAAGGAGAAGAGGTAGAACTTGCGCGGGTCTTCGCCGCGCTCGGCGATATGCACCTTCATCGCCGCCAACATGTTCTGGTTGACGACCTCGAACACGCCGCGCGCCGCGTCGTTGAGCGACATGCCGAGCGGTTTGCACACCTTGGCTTCGAACACCTCGTGCGCGGCGCGCACATCGAGCGTCATCGCACCGCCGAGAAAGTAGTTCGGGTCGAGATAACCCAACACCACGTTCGCGTCGGTCACCGTGGGGTCGGCGCCACCGCGCCCGTAGCACGCCGGACCCGGCATCGCGCCGGCCGAACGCGGTCCGACCTTGAGCAGCCCAAGCTGATCGATATGCGCGATCGAGCCGCCACCGGCGCCAATCTCGATCAGCTCGACCATCGGAATCTTGACTGGAATGCCGCTGCCCTTCTTGAAGCGGTCGACACGGCCGACTTCGATCATGTTCGACTTGGTGGCCTGGCCCTTCTTGATCATGCCGATCTTGGCCGTGGTCCCGCCCATGTCGAAACTGACCATGCTGTCGAGCCCCATGTTGCGGCCGAAATAGATCGCCGCCAGCACGCCCGCGGTGGGTCCCGATTCCACCATGCGGATGGGAAAGTCCCTGGCGGTCTGGCCGGTCGTGATGCCGCCCGATGACATCATCAGGTACAACCGACGCGCATAGCCCATCTCCTTGAGGCCGCGCTCGACAATGTCGATGTATTCGCGGGTGAGCGGCTGGACATAGGCATTGGCCATCGTCGTGGTCATCCGTTCGTATTCGCGGATTTCGGGCGCCACCTCGCTTGAAATGCAGATGCTCATGCCCGGCAACGCCTCGTGCAGAATGTCGCGCGCGCGGCGCTCGTGGGCGCCGTTGCGGAACGAATGCAGGAACACGATTGCCAGCGCTTCGGCCTTGTCGGCGCGCAGCGCGCGCGCGACATCGCGCAGGCTGGCCTCGTCAAGCGGTGTCAGCACCTGGCCGTTCTTGTCGAGGCGCTCGCTCACCTCATAGCGCCGGTTGCGCGGCACGAGCGGGTCTGGCTTGGCGAGGAACAGGTCGTAAATATCGTAGCGGACCTCGGTGCCCATTTCCGGCACGTCGCGGAACCCGGCGGTGGTGAGGAACGCCGTCCGCGCACCCTTGCGCTCGATCAGCGCATTGGTGATCAACGTCGTCGCGTGGATCGCGATTCCGACATTCTCGCCCTTGACGCTGGCCTGGGCGAAGAGCGGGCCGAGCCCTTCCATCACGCCCTGCGAGGGGTCGTGCGGCGTGGTCAGGCATTTGTTGAGCCAGGTGCGACCGGTTTCCTCGTCGATCAGGACGAAATCCGTGAACGTGCCGCCAATGTCGAAGCCCAGCCGAAAGTTCTTTCGCGAGGTCATTTCGTCGTCAACTCCTGCAATGCCGATTGCCGATAATCCGGGAATGTCCCGAAGCCTGTTGAAATTGGCGAAGCAGGCGTCATGGGTGAAAGCTAAGCTACCAGGTTTTGACGGTCAATTGCTTGATCGGCAAGCACCGCTTGCTGATGGCGCAGCAGGGCGGCTTTCAGGACCGGAAGTTTCTTGTGGGCCTTCAAGCGGCGGAAGCCCTTCTTGGCCTCCAGCATGGCGGTTCCAGTCCATCGCATGGCCATCCGCGCATTGCGCCAACGTTTGACGTTGCGGCAGACCTGCCGGAGGACGGCCATCAGGCTCTCAATCGCGTTGGTGCAGCCGAGCGCTCGTCGCAGCGGGTCAGGCAACCCCAGACGGATGACAGTGAGCATTTCGTCCAGGCCTTCGAGGATCGAAGCCGAGACGCCCGGCGCGTCGCGATCGAGCCGGCGCGCCAGGTTCCGGATAACCCGCTCGGCCTGCTCGGCGGTCGGGCTGTCCCAGGCCTGACGCAGCACTTTTTTGACGCTGGCGTGCAGCGACGGGTCGAGCCGTTCGATGATATTGCGCCCCTTATGCACCTGGCAACGCTGGATGAGCGCGAAGCGACCGAAGGTGTCGCGCACCGCCCGGCTCAGCGCCTTGGCGCCGTCGACGATGACCAGGCGAGCGACGTCCGGTTGCAGCCCACGCTCGACCAAGTCGGCCAGCAGCGCCTTGACCACGGCAGCGTTCTCCGTCGCCCCCACGGCCAGCGCCAACACGTGCTTTTCGCCAGCCGCATCGATGCCGATCGCCGCCACCAGGACGTGGCCGCCGACGTGCAGCCCGTCGATCTGGATCACCAGCAAGTCGAGCCCCGACAAGTCGCTGGCCAGCCACTCTTTCAGGGTTCCTCGACGTTTCAAATGGAATTGAGGAGATCGGGTAGCGGGGCACCGAGCAGGTAGATGATGGTGACGTAGGTGGCGGTATTTCGGTAGCCTCGGGCGCGGGACCGAGCGGCCTGGAAGATGCCGTTCATGCCTTCGAGGCGA
>CAMDEB010000201.1 GCA_945893085.1 Rhodoplanes serenus
CCGGCCCGAGCAGGTTCTCCTTGTAATGCGCCGCGATGTGGCCGGCGCGTGAGACCAGCGTGCCGATGTGCACGGTGATCGGCAGGTTCAGGCCGCGCCCGCATTCGAACTCGGGCCGATACACCTCCGGCGGCGCCCAGGAGTTGCGGAACATGCCGCGCATCGCCATGCCGAGCGTGATCAGGCCTTCGTTGGAATAGTTCTTCCAGTCGGCGTGAATGCCCTCGATCACGTTGAGCGGCATCATCTCGGTGTCGGGCTGGTCGATGCGCTGACCGATCGAAAAATGTGCGCGGATGCCGGTGTCGGCGAGCGCGCGAAGGTCGCCCTCGGGATGCTCGCGGCTGCGGGTGTTGTGGCACCAGTCATGCACCGTGGTGATGCCGGAATTGATCGCTTCCGCCGCCGACAGCCGAGCGGACGCGTACATGTCCTGCGGCGTCATGTGGGCGGAGAAGCGCGTGATGGTCGGGAAGAAGCCCTTGTCGGCCTGCTCGCCGGAGAAACTGCGATAGAGCGTCTGCCACATGTGCCAGTGGGTATCGACCAGGCCCGGCAGCACGATCATGCCGCGGCCGTCGATCACCTTGGCGCCGTTCGCTGCAACGTCGCGGCCGACGCCGACGATCTCGCCGTTGCGGACATGGACGCTGCCGTCCTCGATCTCGCCGAGCTTGTCGTCCATCGTGAAGACGTAAGCGTTCTTGACGATGAACTCGCCGCGTCCCGGCAGCTTGGATGATGTTCCGCTGCGAGCCGACCCCAACATCGGCGATGCCATCGCCGCGGCCGCCGCAAACATCGGGACGCCGAAATCACACAACAAGCACATGGACGACAATCTCCCCTCCCGACCGACTTGTGAGACGCCGGTTCGGTTCGCAAACGGTACGACGAATTGGCGGGGCCGGGAAGCCGGACGCGATCAGCTGCGGCCGGCCATCTCTACCGCCTTGAGATGATCGGACAGCACATCCGGCAGCTCCGATGGCGGCATGCGCCCGAAGCCGCAATAGGCGCCGAGCCCGAAGTCCGGCCAGTATTTTCTCGCCGTCGCGATCCGCGCCTTGAACCCCGCCATGTTGTGGATAGCGCCGAGATAGATTCGGGCGCCCTGCGGCTTCAGCTCGGCGAGCGGCGCGTAGAACGCGTCGTCGCTGCGGTCGAGCACTGGAATGTGCACCCAGTCGACCCGCCGCCCCGAGGCCGCGATGAAGCCGTTGACGAGCTTCACCGCCTGGCCGAGATCGTCGGGCTGGAACCGCGGCCAGCCGCCGAGCGTGCCGAAGCAGAAGTGATAGCCAAGCGTGACTTCGGCCGGAATGTGCGGAGAGAGATTGCGGACCTCGGTCAGGTTGCGCTTGATCGCACCTTGCAGCGGAAATCCCGGAATGCTGCCGTAGGCATCCTGCACCTCGGTCGAGCAATCCCACTGGATCGCGAGTTCTTTCGCGGGAATCTTCTCGACGATGGTGGCGATCTCCGCACGCGTCGCGGCTTCGTAGCCGGGCCGGATCTTCTCGATGTCGGCTTGGTCGGGAAAGATGCGCGGCGGCAGCACGCTGTTGACCATCGGGATCGACACCTGGAACCGCAGATGCGCGGGCAGCACGCCCTTCTCCTTCATGGTCTTGAACACGAAATACGAATTGACGGCGTCGCGCGCGTAGCCGAGCCGCCAGCCGGGATCGCCGAAGCGGACTTGCTTGACGCCGTCCTTCACCTTGAACAGCCAGCTGTCGCCGGCGTCGCGCGGGAACAGCCGCTCGACGCCCTGCTCGTCGGGCGCCGGCCGCCGTACGCTGTCGAGCTCGGGGTGGCCGGACAGCACCTGATAGTGCACGCGGCTGATCCAATGGCGGCGCGGGCCGACCTCGCCGTCCGGCATCGCGAACAGATAACGCCCGAGCGGCGCGCCGAAGGCCACAAACACCTCCTCCGGCGTATCCAGCGGAATGCTGCCGACCAACAACAACTCGTTATTCACTCGATTCCCCTTTTAGCGACGATGTGGCTCGCCCCCGGGCTTGCGCAGCCGAGGCCATGACCCGCACAATATGCCAGAAGTCCGGGACACGTCGGGAGACATCATGCGGCGCTTCACCCATGCATTGCTGTGCGGCGTCCTGCTCGGGCTGGCGACAGCGCCGGCCGGCGCCCAAGGCTGGCCGACCCGGACCATCAAACTCGTGGTGCCGACCGGGCCGGGTGCTGCGACCGACATCATGGCGCGGCTTCTGAGCGAGGGCATTTCGCGCAAGCTCGGGCAAAGCGTGGTGGTCGAGAACATGCCGGGCGCGTCGGGCATCATCGGGCACCAGGCGGTCGCCCGCGCCGCGCCCGACGGCTACACGTTCCTGTTCACCAACACCTCCGGCATGGCGACCAACCCGGTGTCGTTCAAGCAACTCTCCTACGATCCGACCAAGGACTTCACGCCGGTCGCGATGGTTTGTGACATCGGCTCGCAAATGCTGTCGGTCAACACCGAGCTGCCGGTCCACACCGTTCCGCAGTTTATCGCCTACGCCAAAGCGAACCAGGGCAAGCTGTCGATCGCGTTCGACACCACAGCCGGCGCCGCTGGCCTCGCCGCGCGCCTGTTCAACAAACGCACGGCCCTCGGCCTCGCCGAAGTGCCGTACCGCTCAGCAGCGCAGATGACCCAGGATGTGGCGGGCGGCACGGTGCAGGTGATGATGAGCTCGATCGCCGCAGCGAATCCGGTGGTGCAGTCCGGAAAGGTGCGGCGCCTCGCCGTCACCTCGATCAAGCGCTTCCCCGGCCTGCCCGATCTGCCGACGCTCAGCGAAACCGTGCCAGGCATCGTCATGAACGGCTGGTTTGCGGTCGTGGCGCCAACGGGTACGCCCAATGAGATCATCCTGCGCATGAACCAGGAAATCGGCGAATTCCTCAAAGGTCCGGACATCCAGCAGCGCCTGATGGCGTTCGGGCTTGCGACCAGCGGCGCCGGCACGCCGGAAAGCACCGGGCAGTTCTTCCGGCAGGAGCAGGCAGTCTGGCGCACGCTGGCGAAGGAGCTCGACATCCAGCCGCAGTAGCGGCGGCCCCTGCCAAGCCGCCGCGAAATATGCGAATATGGCCGAGCCGTAACGACCCAGCGTTTCGAGGAGCGCGCTGTGAGCACCACCAATCCCGCCGACGCCACCGAGATCGAGCAGAGCTTCGGTACCCAAGGCCTCAAGCCGATGCAGCGGCCGAGCCTGGTGACGCGGTTCTTCATGCGGGTCGTGGCCTTCGCCGAAAGCCTCAACCTGAAATTCTCCAAGGTCGGCAACCCGGCGGTCTACGACAACGCGACCTTCCCCTGGGCGGCCGACATCGAGCGCGAGTGGCCGGCGATCCGCCAGGAGCTCGAACAGGTGCTGTTGCGCCAAGCCGAGCTGCCGGGCTTTCACGAAATCTCGACCGATGTCGCCACCATCACCCAGGACATGGGCTGGAAGACGTTCTTCTTCTGCGGCTACGGCGCCCGCGCCGACGCCAACATCGCGCAATGCCCGGAGACCTGGCGGATCGTCAATAAAATCCCCGGCCTGATCACCGCGATGTTCTCGATTCTGGAGCCCGGCAAGCACATCCCGCACCACCGCGGGCCCTACAACGGCGTGCTGCGGCTGCACCTTGGCCTGATCATCCCGGAGCCGAACCAGGCGGTGAAAATCCGCGTCGGCACCGAGATCTGCCATTGGTCCGAGGGCAAGGCGCTTATTTTTGACGACGCCTACGACCATGAGGCCTGGAACGGCACCGACAAGACGCGGGTTGTCCTGTTTGTGGACTTCCTCAAGCCGCTGCGCTTTCCGGCCAATTGGATCAACCGGCTGCTGCTCAGCCTCGCGGTGTTCACGCCGTTCATCCGCGAGAGCGCCGACAACCAGAAGGCCTGGGAGAAGAAGTTCTACGCCGAGGCCGAGGCGTTCCGGACTCGCTGAAGCGCGCGACTAAGCCTTGATCTCGCCGCCGATCGCCTATAGCTCCTGCGGTGAATGCGCCCCGAAAAGCTCAAAAGCGACAACACCCGCGCGCCGACGGTGAGCTTCGTCTCGCTCGGCTGCCCGAAGGCGCTGGTCGACAGCGAACGCATCATCACACGGCTGCGCGCCGAAGGTTATGAGCTCTCGCGCGAACATAAGGGCGCCGACCTCGTCATCGTCAACACCTGCGGCTTTCTCGATTCCGCCAAGACGGAATCGCTGGAGGCGATCGGCAACGCGCTGTCGCAGAATGGTAAGGTGGTCGTCACCGGTTGCATGGGCGCGGAGCCGGAAAACATCACCGCGAAATATCCGGGCGTGTTCGCGATCACCGGGCCGCAACAGTATGAGAGCGTATTGGACGCCGTGCATCGCGCGGCACCTCCCAGGCACGACCCGTTCCTCGACCTGGTGCCGCCCGAGGGCATCAAGCTCACGCCGCGGCACTACGCCTATCTGAAGATTTCCGAGGGCTGCAACAACCGCTGCACGTTCTGCATCATCCCGAAGCTGCGGGGCGATCTGGTGTCGCGGCCGGCCGCCGACGTGCTGCGCGAGGCCGAGCGGTTGGTCACGGCCGGTGTCAAGGAGCTGCTGGTGATCTCGCAGGACACTTCGGCCTATGGCGTCGATATCAAATACGCCGCAAGCAAGTGGAAGGACCGCGAGGTCCGCGCGAAATTCCTCGATCTCGCGCGCGAGCTCGGCACGCTCGGTGCCTGGGTGCGGCTGCACTACGTCTATCCCTATCCGCACGTCGACGAGGTGATCCAGTTGATGGCCGACGGGCAGGTGTTGCCTTATCTCGACATCCCGTTCCAGCACGCCTCGCCCGACGTCCTCAAGCGCATGAAGCGGCCCGCGGCGCAGGAGAAGACGCTCGCCCGCATCGCGCGCTGGCGCGAAATCTGCCCCGAGCTGACGCTGCGCTCGACCTTCATCGTCGGCTTCCCCGGCGAGACCGACCAGGACTTCGAAATGCTGCTCGACTGGCTGGATGAAGCCAGGCTCGATCGCGTGGGCTGCTTTCGCTACGAGCCGGTGCGCGGGGCGGTAGCGAACGATCTGGGCGAAGCCGTCCCTGCCGAGGTCAAGGAAGAACGCTGGCACCGTTTCATGGCGCGCCAGCAGGCGATCTCGGCCAAGCGCCTCCGGCGCAAAGTGGGATCGCGGCAACAGGTGATCGTCGACGAGATTGGACCGAGCGTTTCAAAGAGCCGCTCGAAGGGCGACGCGCCGGAGATCGACGGTTCGGTCTATGTGGCGAGCCGCCGTCCGCTGCGCGTCGGCGAGATCGCGACCGTGAAGATCGAACGCGCCGACGAATACGATCTGCACGGCACGGTGGTGGGATTTTAGCCGCCCAGCACTTTGCTGATCGCCCGTGTCAGCTTCGACAGCTCATCCGAACTGACCGTGAAGCTCGGCGTCAGATAAATTACGTTGCCGAACGGGCGGATAAAGACGCCCTGCTCGACGAAACGCGCACGCAACGCATTGAGATCGTCGATCCGTTCCAATTCGACGACGCCGATCGCGCCCTGAACCCGCACGTCCTTGACGCCGGGCAGCCCGCGGCAGGGCGCCAGCTCACGCGCCATCTGCTCCGCGATCGCCGCAACCTGAGCTAAACGGGGCTCGCGCTCGAATAGATCGAGCGAGGCATTGGCGGCGGCGCAGGCCAGCGCGTTGCCCATATAGGTCGGCCCGTGCATCAGCGCATGCCTGGGATCGTCGGACCAGAACGCCTCGAACACGTGCTGGCGCGCAACCGTCGCCGCCAGCGGCAGCGTGCCGCCGGTGAGCGCCTTCGACAGCGTGATGATGTCGGGCACGACGCCGGCGGCCCCGCAGGCGAACATCGAGCCGGCGCGGCCGAAGCCGGTAAAGATTTCGTCGAAGATCAGCAGCAGGCCGTGGCGGTCGGCCAATGTCCGCAGCGTGTGCAACACGTCCGCAGCGTGAAACTTCATGCCGCCGGCGCCCTGCACCAACGGTTCGACGATGATGCCGGCAATCTGCTCCCGGTGCGTCTGGATGAAGCCCGACAACGCCGCCTCGCCCGCGCGATCCGTCGGCAGGGCGAGAACGAAATGCTCCGGCAGGACGCCGTGAAACACATCGTGCATGCCGCCGTCCGGATCGCTGACCGCCATCGCCCCGGTGGTGTCGCCGTGATAGCCGCCCTTGAACGCAATGAACTTGCTGCGCCCCTCCTCGCCCCGGTTGAGCCAATACTGGATCGCCATCTTCATCGCGATCTCGACCGCGACCGACCCGGACTCGCTGAAGAACACCCGATCCAGGTCGCCAGGCAGCAGCGCCGCGAGCCGCCGTGCCAGGGTCAGTGCCGGCTCGTGCACCAGCCCGCCGAACATCACATGCGGCATGGCCGCAAGCTGACGCTCGACCGCCGCCCTGATGTGCGGATGGTTGTAGCCGTGGCAGGCGGTCCACCAGGAGGCCATGCCATCGATCAGCTCGCGGCCGTCGGCGAGCACGATGCGGCAGCCCTGCGTGCGCACCACCGGCAGCGGCGGGCGCATCGTCTTCATCTGCGCATAGGGCAGCCAGACGTGCTCCAGCCCCGCCTCGTACCAGTGGTTTTCCATGCCGCGGCTAGTATAACCGGCGGACATGCCGTCACTCGATGATTTCGCCGCCGGGAAGCTGGCCGATCTGGAGCGCCAGTCGCTGCGCCGTTCGCTGGTGCCGACGACGCGAACCGACAGCATCTGGGTCGAGCGGGAAGGCCGCCGCCTGCTGTCGTTTTCCTGCAACGACTACCTCGGGCTGACGCAGCATCCCGAACTCAAGGCGGCCGCCGTCGAGGCGATCGAGCGGCACGGCGTCGGCGCCGGTGCGTCCCGGCTCGTCACCGGCGATCACCCGCTCTATGCCGATTTGGAAGTTCGCATCGCCCGCATGAAAGGCACGGCCGCGGCTTGCGTGTTCGGCTCCGGCTATCTGGCCAACACCGGCGTCGCGCAGGCGTTGCTTGGCCGCGACGACCTGATCCTGATCGACGAACTGGCGCATTCCAGCCTTTGGACCGGCGCCCGGCTGTCGCGCGCGCAGGTGCATGCGTTCCGGCACAACGATACCGCGCATGTCGAAACGCTGCTCGGCGAGCATCGATCCGATTACAAATACACGCTGATCATCACCGAAAGCGTGTTCTCCATGGACGGCGACCGCGCCCCGCTCGACGAGCTCGGCACGCTCGCAAACCGCAGCAGCGCCTGGCTGATGGCCGACGACGCGCACGATCTCGACATGACGACACCCCGGCCCAATGTGCCGCTCCGCATCGGCACGATGTCGAAGGCGCTCGGCGGCTATGGCGGATTCCTCGCCGCCTCCCAGCCGGTGATCGATCTGATGCGCAACCGCGCGCGCACGATGATCTACTCGACCGGGCTGCCGCCGTCCGTCCTCGCTTCGACGCTTGCGGCGCTCGACCTGATCGAGCGCGAGCCCAACCTGACGGCGGCTCCGCTGGCCAAGGCCCGCGCCTTCACCCGCCTGACCAACCTGCCCGAGGCGCAAAGCGCGATCGTACCGGTGGTGGTCGGCGAGGCGCAGGCGGCGCTCGACGCCTCGCGGCTGCTGGAGGACGAGGGCTTCCTGGTGGTCGCGATCCGCCCGCCCACGGTCCCCGAGGGCACCGCGCGCCTGCGGCTGACGTTTTCCGCCGCACATCCCGACGCCGAGGTGGAACGGCTCGCCCGGGTGGTGCGCGAGAAAATCCTGAAGCACTGAGCCATGACCGCGATCTTCATCACCGCGACCGGCACCGACATCGGCAAGACCTTCGTCACCGCGGGGCTGATCCGGCATTTTCGCAGCGTGGGCCGCAAGATCGATGCGCTAAAGCCTGTGGTGAGCGGCTTTGATCCCGCCCTGTCTGAGGCGAGCGACCCAGGCATGCTGCTTGCGGCATTGGGCAAGCCGGTCACACCTGCCGAGATCGAACGCATCTCCCCCTTCCGGTTCGCCGCACCACTGTCACCCGATATGGCGGCACGGAAGGAAAATCGCGCGCTTGATTTCAGCTCCGTCGTGGATTTCTGCCGCCGCGTAGAGCCGGATGGCATATTGCTGATCGAAGGTGTCGGCGGTGTCATGGTGC
>CAMDEB010000202.1 GCA_945893085.1 Rhodoplanes serenus
CGCCAGCTCCTCGTCGTTGGTCAGAACGAAGCCGCCGCGCGGACCGCGGAGCGTCTTGTGGGTGGTCGAGGTGACGACGTGGGCATGCGGCACCGGGCTCGGGTGCACCCCGCCCGCCACCAGGCCGGCAAAGTGCGCCATGTCGACCATCAGCCTGGCGCCGACGCTGTCGGCGATCTCGCGGAAGCGCCGGAAGTCGATGATCCGCGGATAGGCCGAGCCGCCGGCCACGATCACCTTCGGCTTGTGTTCCTGAGCGAGCCGCTCGACCTCGTCGAAGTCGATGCGGTGGTCATCGCGCCGCACGCCGTAGGGCACGACCTTGAACCACTTGCCCGACATGTTCACAGGAGAACCGTGCGTCAGATGGCCGCCGGCGGCGAGATTGAGCCCCATGAAGGTGTCGCCGGGCTGCATCAGCGCCATTAACGCCGCGGCGTTGGCCTGGGCGCCGGAATGCGGCTGCACGTTGGCAAAGCCCGCGCCGAACAGCTTCTTGACGCGATCCAGCGCCAGCGTCTCGGCGATGTCGACGTACTGGCAGCCGCCGTAGTAGCGCTTGCCCGGCAGCCCTTCGGCATACTTGTTGGTCAGCACCGAACCCTGGGCCTCGAGCACCGCGCGGCTGACGATGTTCTCTGAGGCGATCAGCTCGATCTCATGGCGCTGCCGTCCGAGTTCGAGCCGGACCACGTCGGCGATCTCCGGATCGGCCTCGGCAAGCGAGGCCGTAAACATGGTGTCCGCGGCGGATTTCGCTGAGGATTCAGTCGCTGACATGGGGCTCTCCAGGCGTATTTTTTGGGTAGCATATCGGGCGGAAACCGCCAAGTCTGGCATGACGTGCGACGCCAAGCCGCAACATCTAGCATCTAGCGTTTGCCGGCTTCCCGCGCCAATCGCGCCTTCAGCTTCTGCACCGCAAGTTGCTGCAGGTCGGCCCGCGAGGCATTGCTGGGGCCCATGACCACGACCTCGGTGCCGGTCAGGCTGTCGATCGCCGTCACCCTCACCGTCGACCCGATGACGGTGAACTCGAAAAACACCTCGCGGTCAGCCTCTGCCATCGGGGTCAGGCCTCGACCACGACGTAGTCGTTCTCGACGCTGACCCGGAAGGTCTCGGCGACGTACGGCCCTTCCACGAGCTTCGCTCCGGGTTGCACCGAGACCGCGTAGTTGCGCGCGCGCACTCGCTCCGGGTCGCACCAGGATTTTCCGGTGCGAATGTCGAACTCCCAGGAATGCCAGGGACAGCGGATGATCTCGCCCCGCCGGCTGTAGCGGTACTCGCCGGGTTCGTCGGATTCGACGAGGCCGGTGATCCGGCCATGACAGAGGCTGCCGCCGCGGTGCGGACAGCGGTTGCTGAGCGCGAAGAACTCGCCGCCGAGATTGAACACGACGATCGCGCGGCCCTCGGCGGACACCAACTTGCGGCCGCCGGGCGGGATTTCGCTCACCGCGGCGACGACGTGCTTCTTCGCCATCAATCCAGCCGGTAGAGGGCGCGCGCGTTGCCGGAATAGATCATGCGGCGCTGCTCGTCGCTGAGGCTCGGCGGCAGCGCGACGAACGGATCGTCGAAATCCCAGTGCGGGTAGTCGCTGGAGAACATGATCCGGTCGAAACCGATCCATTTCATCACGTCGATCAGGTGCTCCGGCTGCTCGGTCTCCTCCATCGGCTGGGTCGTCACCCAGAAATGCTTCTTGATGTATTCCGACGGCGCCATCTTCAGATGCGGCACCTCGTCCTTCATCCGCTTCCAGTGCTTGTCGAGCCGCCAGCCCAGCGCCGGCAGCCAGCCGAAACCGGATTCGATCAGCACGACCTTCAATTCCGGCAGGCGCTCGAAAATGCCTTCGATGATCATGCTGGTGACCATGGCCTGCGCCGAGGTCGCGTGCTCGGTCATCTCCTCGATGTAGAACGACGGCCAGCCCGAGCTCGACATCGGCCAGCCGCTGTAGCCGAACACGTGAATGCCGACCGGCAGCCCGGCCTCGACCGCGGCCTCGTAGATCGGCCAGTAGCGCCGCCGGCCCGCCGCCTCGCTCATGCGGCTGAGCATGAACACCTGCGCGAAATTGCGGTTTCCCGCGCGGCGGCGAATCTCTGCCGCGGATGCAATGCCGTCCTCGTAGGGCACGACCACCGAGGATTTCAGCCGCGGCTCGCGCCCGGTCCATTCCGCCAGCTGGGTGTCGTTGGCGGCGCTGGCCATCGCGATCGATAATTCGACGTTCTGGTCGCCCTGCCCGGTCGGCGACAGCGGATTCATGATGGCGGCGTCGATGCCGTAGAAGTCGAGATGCTGCTGCCGAACGAAATCGAGATCGCTCGCCGGCAGGCCGCCGGTCGGCGGCCAGGCGTCGCGGCGCGCGGCCTGCGGCGTCATCTTCGGGTAGGCGTAACCCTTGGCGTAGCCGTGCCGCGAGCGGTTGCCGTAGGTTTGCAGATAATTCCACCAGTGATTGGAAAGATACGGCCGCATCTGCTCGAGCGTGAGCTTGGGGTGGAAGTCGCAATCGACGATGTCGAGCTTGCTCTGCTGCGCGCGTTGCGGCGCTTTCATCTCGATGTTCATCGCGCGTCCTCCTTGAGCCGGACGTAGGTTGCGAGCGGGTTGTCGTCGCCGCATCGTCGAACTGCCAATGCGGATCGTCCGATGCGTGGGACACTATATCATGTCTGCTCTGAGGCCATAAGCGGGCTGCCAAGCACAACCTGTGGCCTCGTCCGCATTGCGCCAATAGGCGACATCGCCCTCCGGCACACCGTCCCTTAGGATTGCCTCGCCAATCTCGCGAAGCGAACGCGACACGGCTGGTTTGGCGGCCACCAGCTCGTGCGAAATCGAAAGCCGCAACGAGGGGAGGACTGCCATGCAACGCGCTGCAATATTGGGGTTGACCCTGGCGCTGACCGCTGTCGCCGCCGTGCCGCTCGGGCATGCGGACGATTTTCCATCAAGGCCGCTCCGCCTGATTATCGGCTTCCCGCCGGGCTCGGCGGCCGACATCACCGCCCGGCTGGTCGGTTCGGTGATGAGCCAGACGCTCGGCCAGCAGGTGGTGGTCGAAGCCCGGCCCGGCGCCGGCAGCAGCCTCGCCGCGGAATTCGTCGCTCGCGCGCCAGCGGACGGCTACACATTGTTCATTGGCACGTCATCGAACGTCACCAACGCGGCCATCAGTTCCACTCTCCGATTCGACTTCGCCAAGGATTTCGCCCCAGTCACGCCGCTGACCGACCTGCCGCTCATCCTCGCGGTTCATCCGTTGCTCGGCGTGTCGAGCGTCAAGGAGCTCATCGCGCTGGCAAAATCCAAGCCTGGCGAACTTACCTACGCGTCGGTCGGGCATGGAACGGTGCCGCATCTCTCCACCGAACTGTTCAGCCTGCGCACGAACATCAAGCTCGTTCATGTGCCCTACCAGGGAAGCCCGCCGGCGGTCACCGATCTGCTGGCCGGCCGCGTGTCGGTGATGTTGGGGGTGGCCTCGACGATCATGCCGCACGTCGAATCGGGCCGCATCAAGGGGCTCGCGTCGGGCTCGGCCAAGCGCCCACACATCGCGCCGAACCTGCCCACCATCGCCGAGGCCGGGGTGCCGGATTTCGAGTCCAGCGTCTGGTTCGGCCTGATGGCGCCCGCCGGCACGCCGCGCGCGGTGATCCAAAAGCTCGCCGCCGCGGCCAACGCGGCGCTCAAGTCGGACGACGTCGCCACCAAGCTCAAGGCATCGGGGTTCGAGCCGCTCGGCGGCCCGCCCGAGGCCTTCGCCCAGTTCATTGCGCGCGAGCAGTTCAAATGGGGCGCCGCCGCCGAGGCCGCCGGGATGAAGAAATAGGAAGCGCACCCGATGCGCTGCGTTCCTCGCAACATCTCTATCGCGTCTATCGCGCGTCCCCCTTGAGCCGAACGTAAGTCGCAAGCGGATTGTCGATCGCGATCTTGCGTCGGAGCGCGGGCGAAATTCCAGCGGGCACCACGGCGTCGCCGTCGAACTGCCAATGCGGATAGTCCGACGCGTAAAGCAATATATCGTCGGACCGCAGGTGCTCCATCGCCCGTTCGACCGCCTCCCGCCCATCGGGCGCGTCCAGCGGCTGGATGGTCAGGCGGAAATGGTCGCGGACGATCTCCCAGGGCGGCCGGTCGACCCAGGGCACCTCGGTGCGCAGGCCGTGCCAGAACTTGCTGAAGCGCCACAGGAAGCCCGGCAGCCAGGTCACGCCGGATTCGATCAGCACCACCTTGAGACCGGGATGCTTGGCGAACACGCCCTCGCAGATCAGGCTCGCGACCTGCGACTGGAAGCCCTGCGCCTGGGCCAAATAGTCTTCGAGATAGTAGGTCGGCCAGCCGAGCGAGGTCACCGGATTGCGATAGCTCGACCCGGCGTGGATGCCGATCGGCAGGCCGTGGCGCTCGGCGGCGGCGTAGATCGGCCAGAACTGCCGCCGTCCGAGCGGCACCTCCTGCATCGCCAGCACCAGCACCTGCACGAAACGCCGGTCCTTGGCGCAGCGCTCGATCTCGTCCACCGCGTATTCGGTCGACTGCATCGGCACCACGATCGAGGCGCGCAGCTGCGGATCGCGGTCGAGCCATTCCTTGGCGACCCAGTCGTTGAGTGCGCTGGCGAAAGCCTTGGCCATGTCCTCGCTGAACAGGAGCTGCACGCCGTAGAGGCAGTTGCAGATCGCCGTGCCCGCCTGCCACTTGTCGAACACCTGGGCGGCAAGCTGCTTGGCGTCGGTCGCCGGCATGCCGTTGGCCTGGCGCAGATCGGCCCGCGCGCTGAGCGGAGCCTTCGGCGGATAGCTGATCGAATCCAGCGACGGGATGCCGCGCTCCTCGATCTGGTCGCGCCAGAACGTGTCGAGGTGCGGCAACAACACCTTGATGTCCGGCACCGTCGGATGCACGTCGCAGTCGATGGCGCGCGGCTCGGGATTCACAAGATGTCTTTCAGTCGACCTTGATGTTTGCGGCCTTGGCGATCTCGACCCAGCGGGCGATCTCGGCGCGGGTCCAGGCGTCGATCTGCTGCGGCGTCATGCCGGCCGGCGTCACGCCGAACGGCTTCACCTTCTCGATGAACGCCGCCGAGACGATGACGGCGCGCACGTCCGCGGAAATTTTTCCGAGCACCGCCGCCGGCGTTCCGGCCGGCGCGAACAGCGCCTGGAAGGCGATGGCGCTCACGCCCGGATAGGTTTCCGCGATCGTCGCGGCGCTGGGGATTTCCGGCATGCGCACGGGGCCGACGGCGGCGATCACCTTCAGCTTGCCCGCCTCCACGTGCGGCTTCGCGGAATGCCAGATGTCGAACATCAGCGGCACGCGTCCGGCGATCACGTCGGTCAGCGCCGGCGCGCTGCCGTTGTAGTTGATGTGGGTCATCTGGATGCCGGCGCGATGCTTGAGCAGTTCGCCGGCAAGATGGGCGGAGCCGCGCGGACCGGGCGAAGCGAAGTTGATCGGCGCCGACGATTTCTTGGCTTCCGCAACCAGCTCCGGGATCGTGTTGCCGGGAAACGACGGATGCGCCACCAGCACCAGCGGCTGCGTCACCACCATGCTGACGTTGGCGAAGTCCTTCAGCGTGTCGTAGGGCAGATTGTGATTGATCGCCGGATTGATGACGTAGGAATTGGTCGAGACGCCGAGCGTATGACCGTCGGGCGGCGCCTTGGCGACAGCCGCGGTCGCGATGATGGTGCCGGCGCCGGGCCGGTTCTCGACCACGACCGGCTTGCCCCATCGGGCCGCAAGCTGATCGGCAAGAATGCGCATGACCACGTCGGTCGGTCCGCCGGCCGCGAACGGCACCAGAATCTTGACTGTGCCGCTGGGGAATTCGGCGGCCGTCTGGGCGTGGGCCGCAGGCGCGGTCAAAGCCGCGAGTGCAAGCCCGAGGAAGGCAATGATCCGCATGAGGCGATGTTAACGCGCGAATGCGCGGCAACGCCAGCGCGCGGAAGCGGATTCAGCCGCGCGAGGCCGTCGGACCGAGGCCGTCGCGGTTGTAGATGTCGTCGCGGAACTGCACCACGCCGTCGGGCGTCGCCCAGGCGGTCACGTAGACCCAGTACAACGGCACCGGGCGCGCGATTTTCGCATCCTTGCGCTCGCCGCTCTTGATCACCTGTTCGATATCCGGGCGCGACCAGCCGGGGGTTTCGACCAGCAGCCAATTGACCAGCTCACGCACGTTCTGCACCCGCACGCAGCCCGAGGAATGGAAGCGCATGTCCTCGCCGAACAGGTTTTTCAGCGGCGTGTCGTGCATGTACACGCCGTCCTTGCTCGGGAAATTGATGCGGATCGAACCGAGCGAATTGAAGTCGCCGGGGTCCTGCTTGAAGCGGTAATTCACCGCCTCCTCCGAATACCAGTTGATCTGCGCCGGGGTGAGCTCGCTGCCGCGCGGATCGAGAATGCGGATGCGGTTTTTTTCCAGATAATCCGGCTCGGCCTGCATCTTCGGAATGAGATCGCGCCGCACGATCGAAACCGGCACCGTCCAGTACGGATTGAAATTGATCTCGACCATCTTGCTGTTGATGTCGGGCGACGGCCGATCCGGCTTGCCGACCACGGCGGTATGACGCGACACCGCGGTGCCGTTCTCGATCGCCTCGATGTGCGCGGCCGGAATGTTGCAGACCACGAAGCGGTTGCCGAGGTTGCCGCTCATGCTGCGCAGCCGGACCAGATTGGTGCGCAGTTGCGCGAGCCGCACCGGCGCCGGAACGTTGAGCGCCTTGTGGGTCTGCTCGCGCACCAGGCCGTCGACCATGAGGCCGTGCCGCGCCTGGAAGCGGCGCACCGCCGCCTCGACATAGGAATCGTAGATGTCGGAAACCCCGGCATTGGCATCGAGATCGCCGGCCGTCGTCAGCCGCTGGCGCAGCGCGATGACGCTCGGGTTGCGATTGCCGAGCCGCAGGCGTTCGGTGCGCGCCACCTCGGGCCACCCGCCGCGCGCGACGATGCCATCGTATTGCTGGATCGCCTGTTCGGTGTGCTGCACGGTGAGCGGGGAGAGCGTCGGCAGCGACGCTTTGGGCATGGTGATGGTGCGGGAGGCGGAATCGAAGCCCTGGCCGAACTCGCTCTGCTGGTTCTGTTCGATCAGCGCCTGGAGGGCGGCGTCCTGGGCCAGCGCATGGGTCGCGAGCGCGCTGCCGCCCGCGGCCGCTGCGGTGCGCAGGAAGGCGCGCCGGCTGACGCCGTTGGCGTCGTTTTCAGGCCGTTTGATCATCCCATAACCCCGAATCCATCGCCCAGCGCGTCCAACCAAGTGCGCCCATAACAAGGGCTGCCCACCGCCGGCAAGTCACAAGCTAGCGAGAGTCGGGTCCGGGGTACGGTCGGCAGGGGGCGATTTTGTGGCCAATCCCCAAAAACCAAACCCCGGTTGCGGGTGCAACCGGGGCCTGGACGCGGCGGAAGGTGGTGGTCTGGAGGAGCCGCGAAAAGCGGTGCTTAGAGCCGGTAGAGGATCTGATCGGTCCAGAAGCGCTCCAGCCGGTGCAGGGACTTGTTCAGGGTGGCGAACTCGTCGGCGTTGATGCCGCCGACCTGCTCCACCGTGCGAACGTGCTTCTGGTAGAGATGCTCGACGATGTCGCGAACCTCGCGGCCGGCGTCGGTCAGGCGGATGCGCACCGAGCGGCGATCGACCCGCGAACGCTGATGGTCGAGGAAGCCCATCTCGACCAGCTTCTTCAAATTGTAGGAGACGTTCGAGCCGAGGTAGTAGCCGCGCGTGCGCAGCTCTCCGGCCGTAAGCTCCTTGTCGCCGATATTGTAGAGCAGCAGCGCCTGCACCGAATTGATGTCGGCGCGGCCGCGGCGATCGAACTCGTCCTTGATGACATCGAGCAAGCGTCGATGCAGCCGCTCAACCAGCGTCAAGGCATCAAGGTAGAGCGGCCGGATGTGGTCGAAGCGCGCCTGATGTTCGGCGGGCTCGACCGTTTTCGCAACGGTCTTCATAATGACGCCTTCCCGTGTTTTTTGTGTACTCGAAGAA
>CAMDEB010000203.1 GCA_945893085.1 Rhodoplanes serenus
GTCGCGAATTTCACGGTAAAGTTGCTCGACGAGGCGATGAAGCTGACCACCGAGCCGCTGGTCAACAACCAGATCGAGGTGCATCCGTTCCTCGACCAGAGCAAGGTGCTCGCCGCCTGCAAGAAGCACGGGCTGTCGGTGACGGCCTATTGCCCGATCGCGCGCGGCAAGGTGCCGGGTGCCGAGGTGCTGGAGCGCATCGGCAAGGCGCATGGCAAGAGCGCGTCGCAGGTCTCGCTGCGCTATCTCACCCAGCAGGGCATCGTGCCGATCCCGCGCTCGGCCAACCCCGAGCATCTCAAGGCCAACCTCGATGTGTTCGACTGGTCGCTGACCGACACCGAGATGGCCGAGATCGGCAAACTCGCAAAGCCGGACGGGCGGGTGGTCAACCCGCCGCACCATCCGGATTGGGATAACTGATGCAGGCTGTCGAAGCCGGCGGCGCACGCATTCCGCTCATCGGTCTCGGCACCTGGGACCTGCGCGGCAAGGTCTGCGCGCGCATGGTCGAACAGGCGATCCGGCTCGGCTATCGCCACATCGACACGGCTGCGATGTACGGTAACGAAGAGGCGGTGGGGGAGGGCGTGCGCGCTTCGGGCGTGCCGCGCGACGAGGTGTTCATCACCACCAAGGTCTGGCAGAGCGATCTCGCGCCGCGCGACTTCGAGCGCTCGACCAAGGACAGCTTGGCGAAGCTGAAACTTTCCTCCGTCGATCTGCTGCTGATCCACTGGCCAAACCCGAGCATCCCGCTCGCCGGCACCATCGGCGCACTGTGCAAGATGAAGCGCGAGGGCCTCGCGCGCCACGTCGGGGTGTCGAACTTCACCGTCGACCTGATCGAGCAGGCGGCGAAGCTTGCAATCGAGCCGCTGGTGGACAACCAGATCGAATGCCATCCCTTCCTCGACCAGTCAAAGGTGATCGTGGCGAGCCGCAAGCGCGGCATGGCGGTGACCGCCTACAGCCCGATCGCGCGCGGCCAGGCCAAGGGCGATGCCGTGCTGACGCGGATCGGCAAGGCGCACGGCAAGAGCGCGGCGCAGGTCTGCCTGCGCTGGCTGGTGCAGCAGGACATCGTGGTGATCCCGCGCACCAGCAAGCCGGAGCGTCTGGCTGAAAATTTCGCGATTTTCGACTTCAAGCTGACGCTGGCCGAGATGACCGAGATCGCCAGGCTCGCCAATCCCCGTGGCCGGATCGTCGACTGGGGCGGATCGCCGCGCTGGGACTGAGCGACCACGCAAACCGCCACTTGATTTGATCAGCGTGGACACTCATAGCTGCCCGGCCGCATTCGCGAGACCTTTATGACCGAATCCACCAGCAACAAACGCCGCCGGATCGCCGAAGGCGTCGTGTTTTTGATCGCCTTCGGGCTCACCATTCCCGCGGCCAACTGGCTGATCGGGAACGTCGGGACCACCTGCGTGCCGAACGGGCCGTGTCTCATTCCGGTGGCGCCGGGGCTGGTCGCGCCCTCCGGCGTGCCGATGATAGGCATTGCGCTGGTGTTGCGCGATCTGGTTCAGCGGCGGCTTGGCGTCGGCTATTCAGCCGCGGCCGTGGTCGCCGGCGCGATCCTGTCGGCCGCGGTTGCCCCGCCGGCACTGGTGGTCGCGTCCGCGATCGCATTCCTGATCTCGGAACTTGCCGATCTCGCGATCTATACCCCGCTCGCGCGCCGACGCCTGATTGCGGCGGTGATGGCTTCGAGTTTGGTTGGCATCTGCGTCGATTCCATTCTCTTCCTATGGCTCGCGTTCGGCTCGCTGCAGTTGCTGCCGGGCCAGATCCTCGGCAAGGCCTGGATGGTGCTGCTGTCGATCCCGTTCGTCATCTATCTGCGCCGCCGCGACCAGCGGCTCGGCCTCGCGCCGGCCTGAGAGGAATTTTATGAGCGCCGCCTTCGATGTCCTGCGTAACGTCACGACCGCCACCATCACCACCGTGCTGCTGAAGAAGGGCATCCGGCGCTGCTGGATGAGCGGGACATTGCCGCTCGTGCCGGGCGGCAAGCGGCTGGTCGGCCCGGCGTTCACGCTCGCTTCGTGCCGGTGCGCGAGGACCTCGCGACGCCGGAAAGCTGGGGCAAGCCGATTTCCACCCGAGCGGCCATCGAGGCGATGCCGGAGGGCTGCATCGCCGTCGCCGACGCGATGGGCGTGACCACCGCCGGCATCTTCGGCGACATCCTGGTGATGCGGATGGCCAAGCGCGGCGTGACCGCGCTGGTGACCGACGGCGTGATCCGCGACAAGGCCGGCGTGCTGGCGACCGGGCTACCGGTGTACTGCCAGGGCACCGCGGCGCCGGCGTCGGTCAACGGGCTCACCTTCGTCGGCTGGAACGAGCCGATCGCTTGCGGCGGCTGTGCGATCTTTCCGGGTGACGTGATCGTCGCCGACGATGACGGCGCGGTTGTGATCCCGCAGGATCTGGTCGACTTCGTCGCCACCGAAGGCGAGGAGCACGAGCGCTACGAGACCTGGGTGGTGAGCGAAGTCGAGAAGGGCGTCAAGCTGCCCGGCCTCTATCCGCCCAACGACGAGGCCAAGGCGCGTTACGAGACGTGGAAGAAAAGTCGGCGCTGACCGGAGGCGAAGGCCGCGATGTACTTCGTCCTGTCGAAGATGCTCGGGTTCTTCGCGTCGCCGTCGAACCTGCTGATCGTGCTGGCGCTCGCAGGCGTCGTGCTGATGGGCACGCGGTTTCCGCGCTGCGGCAGGCGGCTCGCCGTCGTCAGCGTCGTGTTTCTTGCCATCGCCGGGTTCTCGCCGCTCGGTAACATCCTGATGCTGACGCTGGAGCAGCGTTTCCCGCCGTGGGACGCGACGCGCGGCGCGCCAGACGGCATCGTCGTCTTGGGCGGCGCGATCGGGCCCGACCTGTCGGAGGCGCGTGGCGAGGTTTCGCTGAACGAGGCCGCCGAGCGCGTCACGGCCGTGCTGGAGCTCGCACGGCGCTATCCCAATGCTCGCATCGTCTATTCCGGCGGCACCGGGGCGCTCTTCTAAGGGAGGGCAACGAAGCCGACATCGCGATCGCGCTGTTCGAACGGCTCGGCGTTGCGCGCGAGCGGCTGATCGCGGAGAACCGCTCGCGCAACACCGAAGAGAACGCCGCCTTCTCCAAGACGCTCGCCGCGCCCAAGCCCGGCGAACGCTGGCTGCTGGTGACCTCGGCGTCGCACATGCCGCGGGCGATCGGATACTTCCGGGCCGTGGGTTTCCCGGTTGAAGCCCACCCGGTCGATTGGCGCACGCGCGGCGACGACGATGCGCTCCGCCCGTTCTACACGCTCGGCGACGGGCTGCGCCGGACCGACACCGCCGTGCGCGAATGGGCCGGGCTCGCGGTCGGACGCTTCACCGGCCGGACCTCGGAGCTGTTTCCCGCACCCTAGTCTTGTCGCGGCAGGCCGAGCCGGTAGACGCCCTTGAAGTCGGTCGGATCGACCGGCTTGCCCTTGCGATAGATCACGAGCCGCGCGGCGAGCGCGAGCTTGACCGCGGCGCGGCGCACCGGCGGCATCAGCAGGTGCCAGTCCGGCCCCACCGTGAGCGCCCGTGCGACGTCGGTCGGGCTGACGGTCCGCCCGGTGCCCGCCTCGGCGAGCAGGCGCAGGATCGTTTCTTCCGCGGCGGCGGGTTCGGTGGGCATCGGCGAAATCCTAGACAGATTCTGAAGACGCAGCGGTTTCTTCGTGACCGGACTGCACGGGAATTCGACAAAGGCGCGAAGCGTAATGCCGCGCACCTACACGCAAAATTTGTGACCGCTAGCAGACAGCGGTATTCTGCTCCGGTCTGGACGATTCGGGTGCGAGTTGGCGTACTCGGAAGGACGTGGGCGGCGGGGGTCGCCGAACGGGAGATCGTCGGATGTCACTCGACATTGAGGCTCGTGTGACGGGGGGAATGGCGGAACCCAAGACCAGTTGGGATTCCGAAACCGAAATGCTCTGGGTCGAAAACCTGGTGACGGCCACGGCCACGGCAACCGCGATCGCGGTGCTGTTCGTGTCATCGGTCGCGGTGCTGATGTACCTCGCCTGAGGCCGGCTCGGCGCCGCCGAACAGCGCATGGCGTGAATCCGCCGCGAACTGCCGCCGCCACAGGATGACGGCCACGGCGACGCTCGTCACCATCAGCAGCCACGGACTGATGAACCAGCCCAGATAGCCGAGCGCGAAGAAGAACGCGCGCTGGCCGCGGTTGAAGTGCTTGCCGGCGAGCGCGCACAGCCGCCCGAGACGCTCGGCGTGATCCTTGGCCTCCGGCATGTCCTTGTCCTTCGCCGGCGGCGTCGCGCCGACCATGATCGCGACATAGTTGAACAGCCGGTACGACCAGGCGAATTTGAAGAACGCATAGACGAAGATGATGGCGAGCCCCATGGTCTTCGCCTCCCACTGCATTGCCGTGCTGCGGACGCCGAACGGCAACGCCGCCATCACCTGAAGAATGTCTTCGGTGGAGCGCATCACCGTCAGCGCGCCGCCGACCGCGATCAGCGAGGTCGAGGCGAAGAACGCGGTGCCGTTCTGCAGCGACGACACGATCTGCGTGTCGACCATGCGCATGTCCCGCGCGAGCATCTGGAACATCCAGATGTCGCGGTAGCGGTTCATTTCCATGTTGAGTCCGCGCTTGCGGCGTTCGGTCCACGCCAGCGTCGCAGCGTAAGCGGCCCAGGTGCAGACAAACCAGGACAGCGCGAGCAGGTCGAGCGTCGAGAACAGCGGCATGGCGGCATCCGGAAGCGAAGCGCTTCGCCGTCATCATAGGATGCTTGCTGCTTGACCGGTAGCGGACTTCTGCCACGATCCTCCAATCGAACATTCGGAGGCCACATGACCCAAACCATCACCACCAGCAGCAAGGCTCTGGTCGAGGCGGCGGAGCGCGAGATCGAGACGCTGACGATCGAAGACGCGCTCAAGCTGCACGGCCGCGACGACGTGGTGCTGGTGGATATCCGCGATCCCCGCGAGTTGAGCCGCGACGGCAAGGTGCCGGGCGCGTTCCATTGCCCGCGCGGCATGCTGGAGTTCTGGATCGATCCCGAGAGCGTCTACCACAAGCCGCAGTTCGCGCAGGACAAGAAGTTCGTGTTCTTCTGCGCCGGCGGCCTGCGTTCGGCGCTGGCGGCGCAGGCGGCGCAGCGGATGGGGCTGAAGCCGGTGGCCCACATCCGAGGCGGCTTCGGCGCGTGGAAGAAGGCGGGCGGCCCGGTCGAACCAGGGGATGCGCCGAAAGTGAAGGCCTGAGGCGATTTATTTCTGGACGTCACTAAGATTCATTTCGCGCGCTTGGGCCGCCAAGCGGATCGATGCGTTCACGGCACCGAAGCCCTTGTAGGCCCGGCGCTCGACGATTTCGAAGAAGAACAGGCCTTCAAAGCTGTGAGTATAAGCCTGTAGATATTCTCCCGCGTCGTCGCGGTCATAGAGGATGTCATTGGCTCGGAGGACTTCGAGCCGCTCGGCGGAAAGATCGGTGCGCGCTTCCAGATCATCGTAATAGTTCTCCGGGATCGACAGCAGCTTCACGCCATTAACCCGAAGCTGTTTGATGGTCGTCACGATGTCATCGGTGGCAAAGGCAATGTGCTGCACGCCGGACCCGAAATAGTGGGTCAGGAAGCGCGATGATAATGTCCGCTGGCTCTGTGAGGCGTTAAGCGCGATGCGCAACGTGCCGCCGGCGGTCTGGACCACCTGGCTGCGCACGATACCGCCCGGATCGATCACATCGAGCTGCGGAGTCTTGGTCACGTCCAGCAACGAATTGTAGAACAAGAGCCAAGACAGCATTTCCTCGTACTGCATCGATTGCGACACGTGGTCGACCGTGGTGAGGCCGGCGCTGCCGTTCCGCTCCGGTTGTTTGGGCGTGGTGAAGTCGATGTCCCAGAGCCGGCCAAGCTCGCTCTTCGGATCGACGAAATAGAGCAGGCTTCCGCCAAGACCGCGCACCGCCGGAATCTCCAGCTCGCCTGGCCCGACCGCCTGCCGGAACGGCGTGTCGCGCAGCTTCTCTGCCCGGTCGAGCGTGGCTGACGCGTCGTCCACTTTCAGGCACATCGCGCAAACCGAGGGGCCGTGCGCAAGCTGGTGGGAGTGGGCGAAGCCGTCTTTGTCGCTGTTGAGGACGAGATTGATCGCCCCTTGCGACCAGCGCGTGACCGCCTTCGACTTGTGCTCGCCGATCTTGTGGAATCCCAATCCGGCGAACAGCTTCGCCAGCTCCGCCGCCGTGCGGTCATCTGCGGCGAATTCCAGGAACTCGATGCCAAGGCATTGCGCGCGAGGCGGGATTTGCGGCGCAGCCTTGGCGAGCGCGCCAGGCCGCCCGCGCATCTGGTCCATGAGATAAACGAGCGAGCGCTGGCCATCGACCGCCACGCCGCGCGGCGAGCCCGCGCGGAACTGGTCGTTGAAGATTTCGAGCGAAAGCAATCCGCTGTAGCCGGTGGCGGACACCGCATCCATGAATTCGGTCAGTGGGAAATCGCCCTGACCCGGGAAGCAGCGAAAGTGCCGGCTCCAAGAAATGACATCCATGTCGAGCCACGGCGCATCGGCGAGCTGGACCAGCACGATCTTGTCTGCGGGGATCGAACGGATGGACTTGAGGTTGGTCTTGCGGGAAAAAATGTGAAAGCTGTCGAGCGTCAGTCCAATCGCCGGGTGGTCGGCGCGGCGCACCACCTCCCAGGAATCGCGGTAGTCGCTGATGTGCCGCCCCCACGCCAGCGCTTCGAATCCGACGCGAATGCCGCGCTTGCGGGCGCGCTCGCCAAGCTCATGAAAATCCGCCGCCGCGCGGTCGACGCCGCCCAGCGCATCGGGCGCGACATTGCTGCAAATCATCAGCAGGTCGCAGCCAAGCTCGCCCATCAAATCGAACTTGCGCTCGGCCCGGGCAAATGTACGGCTTCGCTGCGGCTCCGGCATGCCGGCGAAATCGCGGAACGGCTGAAACGTCACGATCTTCAAGCCGAGCGACGCCACCATGCCGGCGACATCCTTCGGCGTGCCGTTGAATGACAGCAGATCGCTCTCGAATATCTCGACGCCGGCAAATCCCGCTGCGGCGATCGCTTCCAGCTTTTCCGCCAGCCCGCCGCTAAGCGATACGGTTGCGATCGAGGTCTGCATCATGCGCCTCTGGGCATCGGGGTCGGATGCGTCGATCTGCTGTCAAAACAGAATGCGGTTCCCTCGTCAGTACCGCACTATTGACAGTTCCTCGGAAGCCAACAAGGACCCTATTGGAGTTCTGAACATTTAGAGCAGCAGGGCGGACATCTCTGATCCGCCGTTTGCTGGCCGGACCGCCTGCTCTCAGGTGTTGTCGCGGCGCCACCTATCGGCGATGTCGACGCCACGCGCGAACCAGACGTTCGGGTGCGAACGGGCATGCCGGATGAAGTCCTGGAAGATCTTGGCTCGATAGGCACGGCCGGCGAGGAACGGGTGCATCGTTACGCTCATCACCTTCGGGCTGGTCGCCCCTTCGTCGTACAGATAGTCGAACTGATCGACGAGCAGGCTGAACAGCTCCCGGGGGCTGCGCGAGCCGGTCTCATAGGTCGTGTAGTCGTTGGGGTGAAAATCCTTCGGCATCATGACAATGGGCTTGTCTTTCGGCCCGACGGCGTAAGGAACGTCCTCGTCGATGCAATCGCTGCTCCACGTGAAGCCCATATCCGAGATCAGTTCGATGGTGTTGGGCGTCGGCCGGACGCCGGGCGATAGATAGCCGAACGGCTTTACGCCCACGACCTTCTTGAAGGCATCGATCGATCCTTGAATGATCTTTCGCTCGCCCTCCTTGTCCAACATGACCGCATACTCATGGATATACGGCTGGGCCGCGAGCTCGTGCCCCTTTTCGACGATCTCCTTGACCGCGTCGACGTTCTGCTCCGCGGTGATGCCATTGAGAAAGAAGGTCGCTTTGATGTTCTCGCGCTCGAACAGATCGAGGATCCGCCAGATGCCGCATTT
>CAMDEB010000204.1 GCA_945893085.1 Rhodoplanes serenus
GATCAAAAGTCCGTAAGCGGCGTAAGCTTATGGATTCAGGTTGGTGCTGCCGTCCTGGCCGTGATGGCTTCGATTGCCAGTTTTCTGGCCGACAAACTCGAAAAACTTGCGCGGTACTACGCTCGCATCGGTGGAAAACTAGCCCTTGCCGGACGCTATGGGATCAGGGGCGCACTCTATGTAGTGAGCGCTGCCGTCCCCATCGCCATTTGGTGGATTTATCTCTTGCTGTCTTTTTGGGGCATCAAACGCGATGCGCCTTGTAGCGGTCCGTCGCCTGAGTTCTGCAAAATCTATTCGGGACCGGACGGGCTTGTCGATTTATCGGTGTTTCTGTTCAGAAGTTCGGACACCCTCGGGTCGTTGTTTCCCGGAATCAAAAATGTGTTCGATGGGCCGATCAAATTTGCGGATTTACTTTTGGGCTATATTCCCGGCGCGCGCGATATCGTCTGGCTCGTCATCAGCTTGGTTCGCACAGTCTCCGAATACGCGATGAATGTTGCCGGATGGGTTGCGGATCACGCGAGCATCATCGCAGGAACATATGTGCTCATTGCGATCATCCTCTTTGTCCTGGCTCTCATTCCGACGCTGAATGCCAATTCACTGCACCGGCTATACCGAGATCGGCTGAGCGTGGCGTTTATTTTCTATGAACGCCTGCCCGCCCGAGTGCCATCTTGGCTCACGTCGATCACATCTGCGATCTTTACTCGGCGTCGCCGGCCGGTCAGGGGACCGAAAGACCCGGTAGCCGAGGATTTGACGCCGCTTGATGATTTTAAGCTGAGCGTTATCTCGGCGCGCTACGCCCCCTATCACATCCTGAACACGGCGCTGAACATCCAAGGCTCGAAATTTGTCAATCAGCGTGGCCGCAACGGCGATTTCTTCATGTTCAGCCGCAACTATATCGGCAGCCAAGCAACCGGCTACGTGGCCACCAAGCAGATGGAAACCATTGCGCCGGACCTCAACCTGGCCACGGCGATGGCGGTCTCGGGTGCCGCCGCCTCGTCCAACATGGGATCGAGCACAATTCGGCCGCTAACGCCGACATTGACGATTCTTAATGTCCGTCTCGGATATTGGCTGCGGAATCCGATCGCCGCGGTCGGTCGCGGCGCAAATCGCCTGGCGGCCAAGCTGGCGGAGCAAGCGAACATCTACTTTTTCAAGGAAATGTTCGGCCGTCTCGACGAGAAGACCTACAATGTGTACCTCACGGACGGCGGGCACATCGAAAATCTCGGCATCTATGAATTGCTCAAGCGCCGCTGCAAGCTGATCATCGCCGTCGATGCCGAAGCTGATCCCACGATGAATTTTGGATCGCTCGTCAAGCTGCAACGTCACGCCCGTATCGACCTCGGAACTCGAATCGAGTTGCCTTGGCAAGCTATTCGCAACGCGACACTCGAAACCCACCAATTGATTTCGGATGGCGGCAAGGGCATTCCCGACTGCGACCGCAATGGTCCGCATGCGGCGCTCGGCGTTATCAAGTATCCCAGGGATGAGGTGGGATATCTTCTCTACATCAAGGCATCGATAACCGGGGATGAGAACGACTACGTTATCGACTACAAGCGGCGAAACCCGACGTTCCCGCATGAATCCACGGGAGACCAGCTCTTCACTGAAGAGCAATTCGAGGTTTATCGGGCGCTCGGATTTCATGCCGCGCAACGGATTTTCACCGGAGAGGATGAGGTTTCCACACTGGCGCCCGGCGCGCGGTCGCCACGAAATTTGACCTGGAACAGCGCGGCGCGGACGAATAATCCTATGAAAGCAATTCGTCGGCTGCTGCAGCTCTAGTCCCTTTCCGCTGCCACGTGGCTTGAGCCTGACCTGCATTCGCGCCGGTTTGCGGCAACGTCGTGCAATCCTTACACTGCAACACGACATGGCGCCGAACGATCAGGAAAAAAACCGCTTCTCCGCCCGCGCCCGGCGCTACGCCCGGGTCGGCGCCAATGTTGGTGGTGTCGCGGCACGGATCGCTGGGGCGCGCTTCTTCGGCGTCGATCTCGATCGCAGCAAAAATGCGACCGAGCTGGCCGCGGCGCTCGGCGGGCTGAAGGGCCCGATCATGAAGGTGGCGCAGCTCCTCGCCACCATCCCCGAGGCGCTGCCGCCGGAGTACATCGAGCAGCTTTCCAAATTGCAGAGCCAGGCCCCGCCAATGGGCTGGGCCTTCGTCAATCGCCGCATGCAGGCCGAGCTCGGCGCCGACTGGCAGAAGAAATTCGAAAGCTTCGAGCACCAGCCGGCGGCGGCGGCTTCGCTCGGGCAGGTGCATCGCGGGCGTTCCCTCGATGACGCCGATCTTGCCTGCAAGCTGCAATACGCCGACATGCAGTCGGCGGTGGAAGCGGACCTCAAGCAGCTCGAAATCCTGTTCGCCATCCGCCGCCGGTTCGATCCGGCGATCGACACCAGCGAGATCATCAAGGAGATCGGCGCGCGGGTGCGCGAGGAGCTCGACTACCGCCGCGAGGCCAAGCACGTCGCGCTCTACCGCGATATGCTCAAGGACAGTCCCGCGATCCGCGTGCCGCGCTCCTGGCCCGAGCTTTCGACCGGCCGGCTGCTGACGCTCGACTGGCTCGAGGGCAGCCGCCTGCTCGACCACAAGGAGGACACGCTCGCGATCCGCAACCGGCTGGGAGCTGCGATGTTCACCGCCTGGTGGCTGCCGTTCAGCCGCTTCGGCGTGATCCACGGCGATCCGCATCTCGGCAACTACAGCGTGTTCGCGGACAAGGGGAAACCCGCCGGAATCAACCTGATGGACTACGGCTGCATCCGCATCTTCCCGCCGTCCTTCGTCGGCGGCGTCGTCGATCTCTACAACGGGTTGCGCAAGGGCGACGATGCGCTGGTGGTCCACGCCTACGAGACCTGGGGCTTCCGCAAACTGTCGCGCGAGCTGATCGACATCCTCAACATCTGGGCGCGCTTCATCTACGGCCCGCTGATGGACGATCGCGTGCGCAGCATCGCCGATGGCGTGAAACCCGGCGAATACGGCCGCCGCCAGGCGTTCGAGGTGCATCAGGCGCTGCGGCGCAAGGGGCCGGTGACGGTGCCGCGCGAATTCGTGCTGATGGATCGCGCCGCGATCGGCCTCGGCGGCGTGTTCCTGCATCTGCGCGCCGAGCTGAACTTCCATCGCCTGTTCAACGAGGCGATGGAGGAGTTCTCGGTCAAGCGCGTGGCCGCCCAGCAGGCCAAGGCGTTGGCGGCGGCAGGTCTCGAGCCATCGGCGTAGCGCTGCGGCGTCGTAACGCAAATCCCTCAATACGGCATGTGCGCTCGTGGCTTATCGGGCACGCCGACGTTTGCTAGGGTCCCTCCCACTTCGGAATTGCTCTCGGGAATGAACGGAAATCAGACATGTATTACGAGCCGGACAAGAAAAATCACGGCCTGCCTTTCACGCCGCTGAAAAGCTGCGTGGTGCCGCGGCCGATCGGCTGGATTTCGACGCTGTCGCTGGATGGGCGCGTCAACCTCGCGCCGTTCAGTCAGTTCAACCTCGTGAGCTTCGAGCCTGGCTACCTGATGTTCTCGTCGGGCGGCCAGCATCCGGACGGACACCGCAAGGATTCGCTGGTGAATTGCGAGGAGACCGGCGAGTTCGTCTACAACATGGCGACCTATGATCTCCGGGCCGCCGTCGGCCTGACCGCCAAGAACCGGGACTCATCGATCGACGAGATGAAGCTGGCCGGCCTGACGCCCGCGCCTTCGAAGCGGGTGAAGCCGCCGCGCGTCGCGGAATCGCCAGTCTGCATCGAGTGCACCTATTACACGACGATCGTCCTCCCCGGCCACACCATGAAGACCAACCATGCGATGGTGATCGGCCGCGTGGTCGGGGTGCACATTCACGACGACTGCATTACGGCCGACGGCAAGATCGACATCCTCAAGATCCGTCCGCTCGCGCGCCTGGGCTACGCCGACTACACGTCGGTCCGGGAGATTTTTCCGATCGAGCTGCAGGACGACGAGCGCGAATTCCGGCTGCGTAATCTCAGCGGCGGTTGACCGGTATCTCGGCCGCAAACGAAAGAAGCATGAAATGTCCAAGGAGGATCACGTGAAACGAACACTGGCCGTGGTGCTGTTCTCCGGTCTGTTCGCGACCGCCATGCCGTTGCCGGCCGGCGCCGACAACTATCCGTCCCGTCCGGTCAAGCTCATTGTTCCTTACGGCGCCGGAACGCAGACCGATGCCAATGCCAGGATGATCGCGCAACGCCTTGAAGCCAAACTGGGCCAGTCCTTTGTCGTCGAGAACCGTGCCGGCGGAAACGGCATGATCGGCAGCGCTTTCGTCGCAACGTCGGACGCCGACGGCTACACGCTGCTGGTCACCACCAACACCACCCATTCCGCCGCGCCGGCGCTGTTCAAGAAGGTGCTTTACGATCCGATCAAGGATTTTACCCCGATCGCGACCCTGGAACGATTCAGTTCCGTCCTCGTCGTCAGCATGAGCCTGCCGGTGACGAGCATCCAGGAGCTGGTGGCTTACGCCAAGGCCCGTCCGCGCCAGCTCGAATATGGCTTTGCCAATGCAAGCGGGCAGATCGCCGGCGAGACGCTCAAGCGGCGAACCGGGATCGATATCCTGGCCGTGCCCTATCGCAGCACCGCTCAGGGCATGAACGATGTCGTGGCGGGCCACATCAAGGTGATGGTCACCGGCTTGAATACGGCGATCCCGTTGGCGAACGCGGGCAAGGTGCGGCCGCTGGCGATGTTCTCGCAGGAGCGAAGCCGCGTGTTCCCTCAGGTGCCGACGTTCAACGAAACGGTGGCGCCCGGCTTTGTGATGAACGCCTGGATGGGCGTGTTCGGCCCGGCGAATACGCCGCCGGCTGTGGTGCAGGTGTTGGCCGGTGCGCTCAAGTCCATCATGCAGGACGACAAGATGCACGAGAAGCTGCAGGCTGAAGGTCTTGAGGTGTTCTGGACCGGTCCGGAAGATTTTCCGAAATTTCTTCAAAGCGAGACGGTGGTGTGGACGAAACTGGCCAAGGACGCCGGCATCGAGCCGGAATAACTGCGCAAGCGTCGCTGCAACCACAATCGCGATGGCCAAGCAGCAGGCGGCGGCGCTTGCACGCGCCGGTCTCGCGCCGGCGGCCTGAATTCTTCCACTGCCGCGCCGCAATCGTCGCTTGATGTTGGACATCGGCGGAGTCTCGGGTTAAGGGGACACCGACGATTCGAATCCGCCCGCGCTGCGTGCCGACCGGCATGCATTCGGCACCCACGATTTGGAGGAGACGCAATGCTCGTCCGGCTTGCGTGTTGTCTTGCGGGTTTCCTTGCGTTCGCGGCTGCCGCCCTCGCATCGGGGTCGGCGCGCGCCGACTGCGCCCAGGAAATCAGCCGGCTGATGTCCAAGGACACCGAAAAGCTCAACAGCCGATACAACCGGATCAGCCGCCGGATCGAGCAGCAGGGCCGAAGCCCGAGCCTGGTCGCGGAGGAATGCCGGATCGCCCGGCAGCTTCGGCCGCGGCTCGAAGACCAGATCGCAGCCCTCAAGCATTCCGGCTGCAGCAAGGACCCGAACGTCCGCAGCATGATCGCCGATATCGTCCGCGGCCACGAGGACGACCTCGCCGTGATGCGCCAGACCACGGCCCGGCCCGAGTGCCGGTGAGCGGGCTTCCGGCTCGGCATCAAGCGCAAATCACCCCTGGACGGCGCCCTCCCGGCATTGCCCGGCCCTGGCGTTTCCGCTAAGTCCTTGCCTCGACCGGGCTTGACGGAAAGGACCGCGTGATGGCCGCGCATGGCACGCAAGAATATGGAACGGCAGAGGGCAACGATCTGCCCATGCACGAAGCGACTTACGAGAAGTTCGTATCCTTCGCCGCCGTTGGAGTGCTGCACGTCATCAACCTGACCCTGGGATTGGCGGTCGGCGGCGTGAAGGGCGCTTGGTGGACGGCGCTGGGCATTTTCCTGCTGGCCATCGTCACCGTAATCCACGGCCTCATCACCGGCGCCAAGGCGCCGAGCGCCGTCGTCTTGCTGCTCGGGC
Source organism: Rhodoplanes serenus (assembly GCA_945893085.1). Taxonomy (GTDB): domain Bacteria; phylum Pseudomonadota; class Alphaproteobacteria; order Rhizobiales; family Xanthobacteraceae; genus Z2-YC6860. Next base: position 6,077 of record CAMDEB010000204.1, read on the forward strand.
TGGCGGCGCTCGCGCTCGCCTGATCTGTTCAAGGCGCATCGCGCACACGGCGCAGCGTTCCATGGATGGGCGGGTCGGAGACGAAGCGGATGCGGATTGCCATAGCGACTGAAACCGAAGCGGGCGAACCGCGGGTTGCCGCCACCCCGGACACCGTCAAGAAAATGCTCGGCCTCGGCGCCGAAGTGGCGGTCGAGGCGGGCGCCGGCGTGAAATCCGGCATCCTCGACGCGGACTATGTCGCAGCCGGCGCAACCGTCGGACAGGATGTCGCCAAGGGTGCCGACGTGGTGCTGAAGGTGCGCCGCCCGAGCGCGGCCGAGCTGAAGAACTACGCCAAGGGCACCCTGGTCATCGCCATCATGGACCCGTACGGCAACGACGCCGCGCTGAAAGCGATGGCGGATGCCGGCGTCACCGCCATGGCGATGGAACTGATGCCGCGCATCACCCGCGCGCAGTCGATGGACGTGCTCTCAAGCCAGGCAAATCTCGCCGGCTACCGCGCGGTGATCGACGCGTCCGCCGAATACGGCCGCGCCTTTCCGATGATGATGACCGCGGCCGGCACCATTCCGGCGGCGCGCGCCTTCATCATGGGCGTCGGCGTTGCCGGCCTGCAGGCGATCGCGACCGCGCGCCGGCTCGGCGCCGTGGTCACGGCGACCGACGTGCGGCCTGCGACCAAGGAGCAGGTGGAAAGCCTCGGCGCGAAATTCCTCGCCGTCGAGGACGAGGAATTCAAGAACGCCCAGACCGCCGGCGGCTACGCCAAGGAAATGTCGAAGGAGTACCAGGCCAAGCAGGCCGCGCTGGTGTCCGAGCACATCAAGAAGCAGGACATCGTCATCACCACCGCGCTCATTCCCGGCCGGCCGGCGCCGCGGCTGATCTCCGCCGCCATGGTGGCGTCGATGAAGCCCGGTTCGGTGATCGTCGATCTCGCGGTCGAGCGCGGCGGCAATGTCGAGGGCGCGAAGGCGGGCGAGGTCGTCGAGGCGAACGGCGTCAGGATCGTCGGCCACAACAACATGGCCGGCCGGCTCGCGGCGTCCGCATCCAGCCTCTATGCCAAGAACCTGATGAACTTCCTCGAAATCCTGGTCGACAAGAAAACCAAGGCGGTGGCCGTGCCGTGGGACGACGAGATCGTGAAGGCAACCGCGCTGACCCGCGACGGCGCCGTGATCCATCCGAATTTTGTGCCGAAGAGCGCGGCGTGAATGATGTGCGCGCCCACAACAAATTCGGTGTCATCGCCCGGCTTGACCGGGCGATCCAGTCGTCACCGACAGCAAGGCTGGATGCCCGCCTTCGCGGGCATGACAGCGGAAAAAATGGCAGGCTAGGAGTTTCTTCATGACCGGAACCGCTCTCGACGCCGTCGACCCGTTCGTGTTCCGGCTGTCGATCTTCGTGCTGGCGGTGTTCGTCGGCTACTACGTGGTGTGGTCGGTGACGCCCGCGCTGCACACGCCGCTGATGTCGGTGACCAACGCCATTTCCTCGGTGATCGTGGTCGGCGCCCTGCTCGCGGTCGGCGTCCCGCTCGCGGTCAACGACCAGGGACCGATCTGGGCGCGCGCGCTCGGCTTCGTCGCGCTGGTGTTCGCCTCGATCAACATCTTCGGCGGCTTCCTGGTCACGCAGCGCATGCTGGCGATGTACACCAAGAAAACGAAGTAGGACGCCATGAACGCCAACATCGCCGCGCTGCTCTACCTGGTCGCAGGCGTCCTGTTCATCCTGGCGCTGCGCGGGCTGTCCAGTCCGGAATCGAGCCGGCGCGGCAACCTGTTCGGCATCATCGGCATGACCATCGCCGTGCTGACCACGCTCGCCGCGCACCCGCCGGTGGGCGCGGTCGCCTGGGCGCTGGTGATCGGCGGCAT
>CAMDEB010000205.1 GCA_945893085.1 Rhodoplanes serenus
GGGAGACACCAAGATCACGGCATATCGCCTTGATAGGCTGACCGTGGACGAAGTAGGCGCGACGGATCTTCGCAATCGTCTCCACGACCAGCATTCCAATCTTGGCTCCCATGAAAGTGGAAGCCAGTGTGGACCCTCAGTGCGGGGGGGCCCGATTGGACGCCGATCACCCCGAAAACGGGGTCCTTATTCCATGCCGAAACACACCTTGAGATCGTCTGGAACGAAGAAGCCGCTCATGGCTTTGCGCTCTGCGTGCCGCGATACCAGTCGAGGATCTTCTCGCCGGTCCAGCAGGCGACGCCGGGCTGCGACAGGATTTCCTCGAACGTTCGCTGGACGTGGGCGATCCGGTGCGGCTGGCCGGAGAGAAACGGATGCACCGCGATCGACATGATCTTGGCGCGATCGGCAGACTCCTTATAGAGCCATTTGAAGGCGTCCATCGAGCGGCGGTAGATTTCGTCCGACGGATGGTTCTGCAGCGCCATCATCACGATGTCATGCAGCTCGAAATTGTACGGCAGCGCGACCACGGGCTTGTGCGTGGTCTTGAGCGTCACCGGTTCGTCGTCGAGCACCCAGTCGCCGATGTATTCGATGCCGGCCTCCGACAGATAGTCGAGCGTGTCGAAGGTCTGCGTCAGTCCCGGGCCGAACCAGCCGCGGGGAGGGCGGCCCCAGAACTTGCCGATGATGTCGACGGCCTTCTTGATCGAGCCCTGCTGGTCTTCCAGCTTGTGCATCGGCATCTGTTCGTAGCCGTGCGCGTTGAGCTCCCAGCCGGCGTCGGCGGCAGCCTGGATCACTTGCGGATAGGTCTCGCAGGTGCGGCCGTTGATCGTCACCGTGGGCGTGACGTTGAGGCCGGCGAACATGCGCTTCAGCCGCCAGAAGCCGACGCGCATGCCGTATTCGTGCCAGCTCCAGTTCGGATGATCGGGCAGCATCGGCTGGCCCTGCGGCGGCGTGATCACCATGCGCGCCATCGGCCGCGAGATATCCCAGTGCTCGAGCGAGATCACCGGCCAGACAATCAGCCGCAGCCCGTCCGGCAGCTTCAGCGGCGGCCGGTGGTCGATGGCGGAATATTCGAGGCGCTCGCGGGGATCCATGGGCCGTCCTTATGATATGGCTGCGAAAACGTGTCGCGATGTGGCAGCCGTGTCAAACGGCGTGAGCCCTGGCAAGGTCGCGTGCATGCGTCTAGTTTGCGGAATAGAAAATACAGGGAGGAAGATCATGGCACCTCGGCACCTGCGGCGGTTGTGCATCGGTCTTGGGGTTGCGCTCGGCGCGGTGCTTGCGCTGCCGGAGGGCGGCGCGGCGCAGGACTACCCCAGCCGCACGGTCAAGATCGTCGTGCCGTTTCCCGCCGGCGGCACCGCCGACGTGATGCCGCGCGTCGTCGCCGACTGGCTGTCGCGCAAATGGGGCCAGGCGATCATCGTCGAGAACAAGACCGGCGCCGCGGGCAATATCGGCGCGGAGGCCGCGGCCAAGTCCGACCCGGACGGCTACACGCTGCTGTCGGCGCCGCCACCGCCCCTGGTCATCAATCAGAACCTCTATCCGAAGCTCGGTTACAACGCGAACGAGTTCGTGCCGATCATCATCATGGGCCGCGTGCCGAACGCGTTGGTGGTCAACCCGGACAAGGTCACGAGCAAGTCCGTCGCCGAGCTGATCGCCTTCGCCAAGGCCAACCCCGGCAAGCTCACCTCCGCGACCCAGGGCAACGGCACGACCTCGCATCTCACGTCGGAGATGTTCCAGATGATGGCGGGCGTGAAGGTGCAGCATGTGCCCTATCGCGGCTCGGCGCCGGCGCTGCAGGACCTGGTCAGCGGCAACGTCGATCTGATGTTCGACAACCTCGGCGTCTCGCTGGCGCTGGTGAAGAGCGGCAAGCTCAAGCTGCTGGCGGTGGCGACGCCCAAGCGCATGGCATCGCTGCCGGACGTGCCGACGATCGCCGAGACGCTGCCGGGATTCGAATCGGCGGCGTGGTTCGCGGTGGTGGCGCCGCCGAAGACGCCGGCTGCGATCGTCGCCAAGATCAATGCCGACATCAACGAGGCGCTGCGTGATCCGGAGGTCCGCAAGCGCCTCGACGGCATGTCGGCCGAGATCGTCGGCGGCACGACGCAGGCGACGGCGGCCTACATGCGCGAAGAGGTCGAGCGCTGGAACAAGGTGATCAAGGCCGCGGGCGTCAAGCTCGACTGACCGCGGCGATCCGGCCGGTCCACAGCCGGCCGCCGGGCATTTGTTGCGGTGCGCCGGACGCGTTATGAGAGCGCGCCCACCATGTCCGTGCCGCCCGATCCCTTGACCCATCAACCGCCCGCGCTGCTCGGGCATCGCTCGTTCGTGCTGTTCTGGTGCGCGCGCACCTCGACGGTCGCGGCGTTTATGATGCAGACGGTCGCGGTTGGCTGGCAGATCTACGACATGACCGGCAGCGCACTCGATCTCGGCCTGGTCGGGCTGGTGCAGTTCATTCCGTATGTCGCGTTGACGCTGGTCATCGGCCAGATCGCCGACCGCTACGACCGCCGCTCCGTGGTGCGCATCTGCCAGGTCGTCAAGGCGCTGGCGGCGCTCGCGCTTGCGCTCGGCACTGCCGGCGGTTGGCTCAACCGCGACGCGATGCTGGCGATCATGTTCGTCACCGGCGTCGCGCGCGCGTTCGAGGCGCCGACGCTGCTGACGATGGTGCCTGGACTGGTGCCGCCGGTGCTGTTGCCGCGCGCCATCGCGGCCTCGGCGACCGCGCAGCAGACCGCGATCATCTGTGGGCCCGCGCTCGGCGGGCTGATCTATTCGTTCGGTCCGACCACGCTGTATGTGATCTGCGCCGTCACCTTCATCGCTGCCAGCATCATGGTCAGCCTGATGCGGGCAGCGCCCGTGCCGAGCCGGAAGCCGGTGACGCTGGAATCCGTGTTCGCCGGATTTTCCTACATCCGCAGCCGCCCGATCGTGCTGGGCGCGATCTCGCTTGATCTGTTCGCCATGCTGATGGGCAGCGTGACGGCGCTGCTGCCGATCTTTGCACGCGACATCTTGGAAACCGGGCCTTGGGGTCTCGGGTTGTTGCGCTCGGCGCCTGCGATCGGGGCGCTGACGGTTTCGATCGTGCTGGCGCGCTATGCGTTCGATCGGCGGGTCGGATCGATCCTGTTCATCGCGACAACCGTGTTTGCGCTTTCGATCCTGATTTTTGCGCTGTCGACGTCGCTCGTGCTCTCGATCGCCGCGCTCGCGATCTATGGCGCCGCCGACGCGGTCAGCGTCGTGATCCGGCATTCGCTGGTGCAGATGCGGACGCCGAACGACATGCTGGGCCGGGTGATGGCGATCAATTCGATGTTCACCGGCACGTCGGGCACGCTCGGCGAATTCCGCGCCGGCGCGCTGGCGGCGGCGTTCGGGGCCGTCGCGTCGGTGGTCATCGGCGGGGTCGGTGCGCTGCTGATCGCGGCGCTGTGGATGCGGTTGTTTCCGGACCTGGTGCGCGTCGACACGCTTCAGCCGGCGCCGGGCTCTGAACCCAAGACTTAGAACCCAAGACTTAACGATCAGTTTTCGGCAATCAGTGGTCGCTGCTGCCGGAGGCGCGGTCGTCGTAGCCGTGCCGGTTCGAATAGAACACCAGTCCCATCAGCCCGATGCCGACGACCAGCGAGAACACCGTGCCGAGTATCATGGCGACGTAGAGCCCGGCCGGCATGTCGGCGGTGTCCAGCGCCATCCATAAACCGTAGGCGTACCACAGCGAGGCGCCGAGCAGTGCCAGCAAGGTCATCACGAGAAGTGCGCGCATGATGGGATTGATATGGGCACACCCGGCGCGATTGCCAGTCCCGGAGGCGGCGCCTAATGTCGCGCCGCATGGCCGGCGGCAGGGGGAGAAGCGCAAATTGACAACCGTTGCCGGGATCGATCCGGACGATGACGGCGGCGCTGCGGAGCGCGGCGGGCCCAGCTATTCCTACAAGCCGTCGCTGCTTGGCGCGCCCTCGGAGTACAGGCTCAAGCCGGAGGGCCTCGCATGGAGCGCCGGGCGGTATTCCGGGACCGTCCGCTACGACCGCATCACGCACATTGGGCTGTCATTTCGCCCGGTGACGATGCAGACGCAGCGCTACATCGCCGAGATCTGGTCCACGGACAATCCCAAGCTCCGGATCGCCTCCACCACCTGTCGCAGCCTGATGGAGCAGGCGCGACAGGATGCCGAATACACGGCCTTCATCACCGAACTGCACCGCAGGATCGGCCACGCCGGCAGCTCGGCGCAGTTCATTGCCGGCACGCCGGGTATTCGCTTTTGGCTCGGCGTGGTGGTGTTCGTCGCGGCCGCGCTCGGGCTCGGCACGCTGATGGTGCGGGCGCTGCTGCTTGGCGAGATGGCGGGCGCTGCGCTGGTCGGCGGATTCTTCCTGCTGTTCGTCTGGCAGGTCGGCTGGATCTTGCTCCGCAACCAGCCGGGGACCTATCGGCCCGATGCGCTGCCCGCGAAGGTGCTGCCGCCGCAGAAAGGTGCGAACTGGTTTTCCGAAAAGATCATGCGCAAATAAAGCGAGCGGGTCGCGCGCGATTCGCTGGCCGCGGATCAGAATCTAGCGCCGCACCACCAGCACCGAACAGTTGGCGTAACGCACCACGTGGCCCGCGTTCGAGCCGAGAAAATACGTCCGCACGCCGACGCGGTGCGAGCTCATAACGATGAGGTCGGCCTTGATCGCCTTCGCCTCCTCGAGGATCTCGTGATAGATGCCGCCTTGCCGCACCACCGCCGACACCCGGCCCTCGAGGGCGACCTCCTTGGCGATGATCGCGAGCGCCTCCTCGGCGGACTTGCGCTGCTGGACATCGAAGTCAGGCGGCACGTATTCGGCCAGCATCACCGGCGTCATCGGCAGCACGTTGACCAGCCGGATGGTCGCGTCGTAGGCGTTGGCCATCGTCACCGCGGTATCGAGCGCGGGCCTGGCGAGATCCGGATCGGCGAGATCGACCGGGATCAAGATGTGCTTGTACATGGCAAGCCCCTTCGCGCGGTTTCAGCGCCCCGCCATCATGCCACAGATTCCAGATCGCCGCCGCACCCGTATCAATCGGTCGCGGCCGCGAGCGAGCGCGGGCCGATGAACCGCTCCAGCCGGCCGGCATGAGGACGCAGCCGGCTCCAGGCGTCGAACGGGAAATCGACCACCGCGAGCCCCGCGGTCGGGAAGTCCTCGTTGAGCCGCTGTCGGGCCTCGAGGTCGCCCGCGGCGATCAGCAGCACCGCAAGCTCGTGCAGTCCGGGGTTGTGGCCGATCAGGAGCAGCGTGCCCACCTGCGGGCTGATGGCCTTGAGCACGTCGAGCAGGTTCTGCGGCGTCGCCTCGTAGAGGCGGGCCTCCTCGACGGTCGGCGGAACATCGGCAAAGGCCGGAACGGCAAGCTCCCAGGTCTCGCGCGCCCGCGTCGCGGGCGAGACGATGACGAGATCGGGATGCAGCGCGTGGCGAACCATGTAGGCGCCGATCACCGGTGCGTCGGCGCGGCCGCGCTTGTCCAGCGCGCGGTCGCGGTCGCGTCCGCCCGGTTCGGAGCGTTCGGCTTTCGCATGGCGGAGCAGCATGAGACGTCGCATATGCCGATGTCCGGACCGTCGGTTCGATCTTCGTCCTAACGTCGATTTCTGCCGCAGTCTAAAGCGGACTGCTGCAAACTTCTTCGGAAAATGCTCTAGCATGCCGCCGCTCCGGACCAAGTCCGGCGTGACGCGACAGTGAGACGCAATGGCCGCAATTGATCCGACTGCCTACGGTTCGAGCTGGTATGCCGCGACCGTGGCGGCAAGCCCCGCCCGCGGCCCGCTCGCGGCCGAGCTCGACGTCGACGTCTGCGTGATCGGCGCGGGTCTGGCGGGTCTGACCGTTGCGCGCGAAGTGGCCCGGCGCGGTTGGTCGGTCGCGGTGCTGGAGGCCCAGCGCGTCGCCTGGAACGCTTCGGGCCGCAACAACGGTTTCGTGCTGCCGGGCTTCGGCGCCGGCCCCGAGCGGATCATCGACCGGGTCGGACGCGATCATGCCAAGGCGCTGTGGGCGCTCTCGGAGGCGGGCGCCGAATACGTGCGGGCAACGATCCGCGAAACCAAGATGCCTGGCGCCGAACTGGTCGAGGGCGGCTGGCTGCACGTCTCCAAGACCGACAACGACGACGAGACGGAGGCGCATGCCGATCTGCTGGCCGGGACGTTCGGCGCGGCAGCCGAGTTCTGGCCGGCCGAGCGCGTGCGTGCGGCGCTGCGCAGCCCGCTCTATTTCAGCGGCATCCATCACAAGCGCGGCTTCTCGATTCATCCGCTGAACTATGCGCTTGGTCTCGCGGCGGCGGCCGAAGCGTCCGGCGCCCGCATCTTCGAAAAAACGCCGGCGCTGGATATCGATCCCGGCGGCGTGCGCAAGCGCATCATCACGCCGTCGGCGCGCGTGCGCGCGAGCCACATCGTGCTCGCCGGCAATGTGCATATCGGTTCGCTGATGCCGATGCTTGCCCGCACGCTGGTGCCGGTCTCGACCTACGCGATCGTGACGGCGCCGCTCGGCCCGGCGCTGCGCGAGGCGGTCAGCTATCGCGGCGCCGTGAGCGACACCGAGCGCGCGGACAATCACTACCGCATCGTCGGCGGCGACCGGCTGATGTGGTCGGGACGCAGCAGGACATGGCGCGGCAATCCGCAGCGTTATGTCAAAACTCTGCTCCGGGACATTCGCCGCGCCTATCCACAACTCGCCGAGGTGAAGGCGGAATACGCCTGGACGGGCATGATGGGCAACACCGTGCATCGCATGCCGCAGATCGGCGAGCTGTCGCCCGGTCTCTGGCTGCTGAGCGGCTTCGGCGGCCATGGGCTCAACACCACGGCGATGGGTGGACAGGTTATCGGGCGTGCCATCGTCGATGGCGACCAGGCCTGGCGGCTGTTCTCGCCGTTCGATCTGGTCTGGGCCGGCGGCGGCCTCGGTCGGGTCGCGGTGCAGACCTATTACTGGTCGTATCGGACCCGCGAGCGCATCGACGGCTGGCTGGCGCGGCGGCGCAAGGCTGTGGCCGATCGGCATGCCGGCGTTGACCCGATGGCCCCGCCGGTAAAGCGGCCCAGGCGAAAGAAAAAACCCACGGCGAAGCCGCGCAAGGAATCGGCCGTCCAGCCCGGCGAAGCGGGTTGAACAGGCCGGGTCAGCGGCCCTCGCGTCGCGACATGAATGCAAGCCGCTCGAACAGGTGCACGTCCTGCTCGTTCTTGAGCAGCGCGCCGTGCAGCGGCGGGATCAGCTTCTTCGGGTCGCGCTCGCGCAGGATCTCGGGCCCGATGTCCTCGACCATCAACAGCTTGAGCCAGTCGAGCAGCTCCGAGGTCGAAGGCTTCTTCTTGAGGCCCGGGACGTCGCGCACCTCGTAGAACAGCTTTAGCGCCTCGCCGACCAGGCGCTGCTTGATGCCCGGAAAATGTACGTCGATGATCGCCTTCATGGTGTCGGCGTCGGGGAAGCGGATATAGTGGAAAAAGCATCGCCGCAGGAAGGCGTCGGGCAATTCCTTCTCGTTGTTCGAGGTGATGATGACGATCGGCCGTCGGCGCGCCTTCACGGTCTCCGAAGTCTCATAGACGAAGAACTCCATGCGATCGAGCTCGAGCAGCAGGTCGTTGGGAAATTCGATGTCGGCCTTGTCGATCTCGTCGATCAGCAGCACCGGTCGCTCGTCGGCGACGAAGGCGTCCCACAGTTTTCCGCGCTTGATGTAGTTGCGGATGTCCTGCACGCGCGCATCGCCAAGCTGGCTGTCGCGCAGCCGCGACACCGCGTCGTATTCATAGAGCCCCTGCATCGCCTTGGTGGTGGACTTGACGTGCCACTCGATCAGCGGCGC
>CAMDEB010000206.1 GCA_945893085.1 Rhodoplanes serenus
CGGGGACCCAGTTTCGCAACAATTTCGGACCGTGATTATGGGTCTCCGCCTTCGCGGGGACGACCAGTCGAGAATCAGTTCGAAAACCCGATCGCGCGGACCATCTTGCCCCAACTCTCGATCTCGCTTTTGAAATAGGCGTTCGCCTCGGCGACGTTCTTCACCACCGGGTCGAAGCCGGCCTTGGCGAGCCTGTCGAGCGAGTCCTGTTCCTTCATCACCGCGTTGATCTCGGTGTTGAGCTTGTCCACCACCGCGTCAGGCGTCTTGGCCGGCGCGAAGAAGGCGACCCAGGAACCGGAATAGACATTCGGATACCCCATCTCGCCGTAGGTCGGCACGTCGGGGATCGCCTTGTTGCGAGTTGGGCTCGCCACACCAATGCCGCGCAACGCGCCGCTTTGGATGTGTGGCACCGACGGCGGCAGCGTCAGCACCAGCGAGTCGACGTGATTGCCGAGCGTCGCGGTAATCGCCGGCGCGCCGCCCTGGAACGGCACGTGCACGTATTTCACCTTGGCGACCTCCTTGAAGAAATACTCCGCGCCGATCTGCGGGCCGGTGCCGGCGCCGGCGCTGCCGTAGGTGAAGCTCTTCTCCTTGGCGTTGGCGATGAACTCCTTGAGATTCTTCGCCGGATAGCTCGGATGAATGGCGATCACGTCGGGGCTGATGGCGACGAACGCGACCGGACGCAGGTCGTTCTGCTCAAAGCCTCGGTTCTTGGAGGCCGTCATGTTGGCGGCAAGGCCGGAGGTCGTGGCGAGCAGCGTGTAGCCGTCCGGCGCGGCGCCGGCCACGGCCTTGGCGGCCAGATTGCCGCCGGCGCCGCCCCGGTTCTCCGTCACGAAACCATGCTTGAGGCGGCTTTCGAGCTTGGTCGAAACCAGCCGGGCGATCATGTCGGCGAGCCCGCCGGCGGGAAAGGCGATCACGACCGTGACGTTCTGCGAGGGATAGCTCTGCGCCGCGGCGGGCTGCGCAAGCGCGGCCACAACGAGCGTGCCGAGCGTCAGCGACTGAATTACCGTTCCGAATTTGAGCATCGTCATCTCCCTCGACTGTTCGTGCCTGCACACTAGGGCTCGCGGAACGGCACGGTCAATGCGGCGTGGTCGCTCATGGATCGGCGTCCGCCACCGGCGCCCACAGCACCTGCTCGATGCGCGCGGCGCCGGTCGCCAGCATCACCAGCCGGTCGAAGCCGAGCGCGATGCCGCTGGCCGGTGGCATCCTGGCGAGCGCGGTGATGAAATCGGGGTCGATCGGGTAGCGCTCGCCGTAGATGCGCTGCCTCTCGGCCATGGCGCGCTCGAAGCGCGCGCGCTGCTCCACCGGATCGGTCAATTCGCCGAAGCCGTTGGCAAGCTCGACGCCGCAGGCGTAGAGCTCGAAGCGCTGCGCGAGCCGCGGGTCTTTGGCCGGCCGCGCCAGTGCGGCCTCGGGCATGGGATATTCATCGAGCAGCGTCGGCCGGCCGATGCCGAGTTGCGGCTCGACGCGCTCGACCAGCACGCGGCTGAAGATGTCGGACCAGGTGTCGTCGTCGGCGAGGCGGATGCCGGCTGCGCGTGCTGCTTCTGCGAGTTTGGCGGTGTTGGGCTGTGAGCCGGACAGCGTCGCCATGATGTCGATGCCGGCAAACCGCGTGAATGCGTCCGCCACGCTGAGGCGCTCCGGCGCGGCGAGGGGATCGGCGGCGCGCTCCTTGAAGCGCCATTCCTTCAAAGGTGTGGCGTTGTTGCCGGCGGCCTTCGCGGTCTCGGCCAGCAGCGCCGCGCAGTCTTCCATTAGCGTCTCGTAGGGCTCGTTCGCCCGGTACCATTCCAGCATGGTGAATTCCGGATGGTGCAGGGGGCCGCGCTCGCGGTTTCGGAACACGCGCGCGAAGGTGAAGATCTTCGGCTCGCCGGCGGCCAGCAGCTTCTTGCAGGCGAACTCCGGCGAGGTGTGGAGATAGCGCCGCGACCTGCCGCCGTCCGGGGCGATGATCTCGGTCGCCAGGGCGTGCAGGTGGGTCTCGTTGCCCGGGGAGACCTGCAAGATCGGGGTCTCGACCTCGACGAAGCCGCGGCTGCCAAACCACGCCCGCAGCGTCGCCGTGATACGGCCGCGGGCCGCCAGGAACGACCGCCGGTCGGCGTAAACGTCGGGGTCCCACCAGGGGGAAGGAGCGGTCAAACGGGCCTCATTGCGGCTTCATCAGCGCGGCGGGCGCACGGGAAAATACTGGCGAATGGTGCCAGGATCAGTATGGTGCGGGCGCAATTGTAAGGCCGGGAACCCGCGCCGCCAGCCCATGAGGACCATTCGCAGTGAGAGTCATCGCCAGTTCGCTCCGCAAGGGCAATATCCTTGAGATCGACGACAAGCTCTACGTCGTTCTCAGCGCCGAAAGCTTCCATCCCGGCAAGGGCACGCCGACCACCCAGGTCGACATGCGCCGCATCAGCGACGGCGTGAAGACGACGCAGCGCTACAAGACCACCGAGCAGGTCGAGCGCGCCCACGTCGAGGACCGGGAGTACACGTTCCTCTACAACGACGGCGACGGCTACCATTTCATGAACTCGGAGAATTACGATCAGATCACCGTCCAGGAGGACGTGATCGGCGACAGCGCGATCTATCTTCAGCCCGAGATGAAGGTGATGCTGAGCGTGTTCGAGAACGTCGTGGTGGCGATCGAGCTGCCGCAGCGCGTGACGCTGGAGGTGGTCGACACCGAGCCGGTCACCAAGGGCCAGACCGCGTCGTCGTCCTACAAGCCGGCGAAGATGTCGAACGGCGGCCGCACCATGGTGCCGCCGCACATCGGCCCCGGCGTGCGCATCGTGGTGCTGACCGCGGATGGCACCTACGTCGAGCGCGCGAAGGATTAGCGTGTCCCGCACGCGGTGCAGCGCGAAGCGGTGCGCCGCAGATGCGGGACCCCGGTTAGCCTCAGTTTTCAATGCTCGACGTTAAGTCGCGCCAGTCTGGATTTTGCGCCTCGATCAACTCAAATTTCCAGTCACGGCGCCAGCGCTTCAAAAAGCGCTCTCGCGCCCGAGCTTCCAAAATAGACGCGTAGGGCTCGCAGTATACAAGCAAGTTGATCTTGTAGCGCTTGGTGAATCCAGGCACTGAGCCAGCCTTATGCTCACCTACGCGGCGGCTGAGATCGTTTGTAACACCGACATACATCGTCCCACGATAGCGGCTTGCGAGGATGTAGACGAAGAACTCTGCCATTGGCGGGCGCTTTGACAAACCGGGGTCCCGGGTCTGCAGCGCATCACTTCGTGCTGCGCCGCGCCCGGGACACAGAATTCTAAAACTTATTCTTCCTTGCTCTGATTTCGGCGAACACCTCCACAGCGGATTTTCCGGACAACCCAACGGCCGCCGCGACCGCCGGCAGGTCGGCGCGCAGGAACGGGTTTGCCGCCTTCTCCTCGTCGATCGTGGTCGGAATCGTCGGCTGACCGGCCGCGATCTGCCGCGCGGCCTCGGCGGCGCGGGCCGAGAGCGCGGCGTTGTTCGGCTCGATCGTCTGCGCGAAGCGGATGTTGGCCAGCGTATACTCGTGGCCGCAATAGACCCGCGTGTCGCCCGGCAGATCGCGCAGCTTGAGCAGCGAGGCCCACATCATCTCCGGCGTGCCCTCGCTGACCCGTCCGCAGCCGATCGAGAACAGCGTGTCGCCGGCGAAGGCGAGCTTGTCGCCGTGGAACCAATAGGTGATGTGGCCGAGCGTATGGCCGGGCGTCTCGATCACGTTCGCCGAAAGCTTGCCGACCTTCACGCTGTCGCCCTCGCGCACGGTCTCGTCGACCAGCGGAATTTTCTGCGCCTCGCCGCGCGGCGCGACCACGCGGCAGCCGTGGCGCTGCTTCAGGTCGGCGATGCCGTCGGTATGGTCGGCGTGGTGGTGGGTCACCAGGATGTCGGTCAGCTTCCAGCCGGTGGCCTTCAGCGCGGCCTCGACCGGCGCGGATTCCGGCGCATCGATCGCGGCGGTCGCGCCGGTTTCGGAATCGTGCACCAGCACGCCGTAATTGTCCTTCAGGCAGAGAAAGAGATGCGTATCGGCCGCCATGTCATGTCCTCAACGGTCACAAAGGGGAACGCTAGCATGGTTAACCCTTGGTCTTGAACGCCTCCGCTGGCGCCGGGTTCATGCTAAAGTTGCAGCATGTCCATGGACGTCGTCGACCTGCGCAATTTCTACGCCCATCGGCTCGGCACGGTGGCGCGGCATTTCGTCGGCCGCGGCATCCGCAAGCGCTGGACCGATATGGCGGGTCAGCGCGTGCTGGGCGTCGGCTACGCAACGCCCTATCTCGGCCTGTTCCGCGAGGAGGCCGAACGCTGCCTCGCCTTCATGCCGGCGGCGCAGGGCGTGGTGAAATGGCCCGCCACGCGCCCGGCGCTCGCCGCGCTGGTCGAGGACCTCGAGATGCCGCTCGCCGACGGCGCCGTCGACCGCGTGCTGCTGGTGCATTCGCTGGAGATGTCGCAGGACGCCAACGCGCTGCTGCGGGAGGTCTGGCGGGTGCTGGCGGCCGGCGGGCAATTGCTCGCGGTGGTGCCGAACCGGCGCGGGCTATGGGCCCGCATGGACACCACGCCGTTCGGCCATGGCCGGCCCTATTCGCGATCGCAAATCACGCATCTGCTACGCGAGACCTGGTTCACGCCGGTCGCGTGGAGCGAGGCGCTCTACGTGCCGCCGATCGAGCGCGGCTGGTTCCTGCGTTCGGCGCTCGCCTGGGAGCGCACCGGCGCGACGCTGTCGGCGCCGTTCGCCGGCGTCCACATCGTCGAGGCGACCAAGCAGGTCTATCGTGCGATCCCGGCGCGGCGCGAGAAGCGAAGGCTGGTGCCCTCGCTGCAGCCGGCGCTGGCGCCTTCACCGGGCGGCGCGGCGCGACAATCGCAATAACGATCGCTGCAAAAAAAAATGGCCGGATGAGCCCGGCCATTTTCGCATGATGTCTTGGGACAGCGTCAGTCGCTGTTGCCCGGGGCGTCGTCGCCACCCATGCCTTGCGGCAGGTCCGGCCGCGGACCGCCGGGACGATGGCGCCGGCGCCGGCGATGCAGCGGGAAGCGATCGCCGCCCTGGTTGTCGTGGCCGTTCTGGCCCGGGCCCTGTGCGACCGGCTGCGGCTGTCCACCGGTGATGAACGACGGCAGCTGCTCGACGTCGGTGCCCGGGAAACGAGCCGGCTGCGGTGGTTGCGGCTGCTGCGGGGGCTGCTGGTATGGCTGCTGCGGCGGCTGGCTTTGATGCGGCTGCTGCGGCGGCTGGTTCTGGTTGTTCTGATAATTCTGATTGTTCTGGTGATGTTGCGGGCGTCCCTGGTTCGGCTGCCCGCCGTAGGAATTCGACTGATCGCGCTGTACATAGGGCTGGCCGCCATCACGCGGCGGGAACGGCGGCTGCTGATTGCCGAAGTTCGGCTGGCCCTGCTGCGGCGGCTGGCCCTGCTGCGCCGGCTGGCTGCCGTCCTCGTCGCCGTCTTCGAACGTGCCGTCGCGGTTGTCGATCTCGCCGCCTTCCGGACGGTAGTACGGATTCTGCTGGCGGAACTGTTCCTGCGCCGCGGCGATCAGGCGAAGATAATGCTCGGCGTGCTGGTGGTGGGCTTCGGCGGTGACGTAGTCACCCGACGCCGAAGCGTCGTGGGCCAGTTGCACGTACTTCTCGGCGACGTGGTGTGCCGTGCCCCGGATCTTCACCTCCGGGCCATTCGATTCGTAGACCCGCGTCAGCGGATTGTGATGATGGTGGCTACCGCCGCCGCCGCCGCCGCCGCCCTTGCGGTTGTTGTTGCGTCCGCGCATTCGTTTGTTCTGACCGTTTCTCATGGCTCGCCTTGCCGACTCCCAATGTGCAGCGGTTGTCTGCCGCCGGTTCACTCACCCAAAATCTTCACCTGTCCAAGCGATCTTCACCTGTCCAAGCCCGGACCGCACCTTTCAGCACGCCACACTCGATCGCTTGATGACGATCAAGCCGATACGCAACATCTTCAGGTCACGATCCGATGTATCAGCTGCAGCAATCCCTCAACCGTGATGTCGCCGCAGCATTTGCCCGTTTCTCGGCATACGCATCGCTCATGCGTCATACGGCCCGATGCATGCCCGACCGGTAGCTTTTGATCCGAATTCGGCGATCCCGTTTGCCGTCTGACCCGGCTCTTTAATCTGGTCCACCACCCGCCTCGCCGAGCTTAGCTCCGGGCTTGAGCGATGTGACCTCGCAGGTCGATTCCGTACCCGCAAGCTAGTCGGTCCCGGCCCATAATCCAAGCGATTTTTTGATGGGCGGCAATGCTCATCCGTCATGGCATCATTGTGGCGGATGCACGCAGAGCGCGCGGGGGATGCCGGCAAGATCGGCGCGTGCCGGCTGCGTTGTCAGCCCCTGCGCCTGCATCAGCGCCGCGACCGCGGCCTCCTGGTTAATGCCAAGCTCGACGATCAGATGGCCTGTGGGTTTCAACAGCCGCCGCGCGACGCCGGCGATGGCGCGATAGCAGGCCAGCCCGTCGCTGCCGCCATCGAGCGCAAGGCGCGGATCGCGCCGGACCTCGGGCGCGAGCGCCGCGATATCGCCGCTGGCGATATAGGGTGGATTGCTTACGACCAGGTCGAAGCCGCCCGCCGGCGCCGAGCCGAAATCGCAGGCCACGAAGCGGGCGCGCGCATCAAGGCCGAGCCGCTGGGCATTGTCGCGGGCCACCGCCAGCGCAGCCTCGCTGGCATCGGTGCCGACCCCGGAGGCGTGCGGCAATTCGCTGAGCAGCGCGAGCAGCAGCGCGCCGGTCCCGGTGCCGAGATCGGCGATCTGGAGCGGTCGCGTGCGCGGTCCGCCGGCATCGATCGCCGCCAGCGCCGCTTCGACCAGGGTCTCGGTCTCCGGCCGCGGCACCAGCGTGGCGTCGGTGATCCGCAGCGGCAATCCCCAGAATTCCTTGCTGCCGAGAATGCGTGCGACCGGCTCGCGCTCAAGCCTTCGCGTGGCCAGCGCCGCGAGCGCTTCGGCCTCACGTTGGTCGAGCACGCGCGCGGCGGCCATGGCGATTGCGGTGTGATCGAGCCCGAGCGCATGACCGGCCAGCAGCCTCGCGTCGAGCGCGGGTGAATCCAATCCGGCGTCGCGAAACGCCTCCGTCAGGGCGCGGCGCGCCGCCTCCACCGAGACGCCCGCCGCCACACCGGCAAGGCTCACCGGCCGTCCTCGGCTGCGAGCAGCGACGCCTGATGCTCGGCCACCAGTGCGTTGATGATCTCGTCGAGCGCCTCGCCCTCGATCACCTTGGGCAGATTGTAGAGCGTGAGATTGATGCGGTGGTCGGTGACGCGGCCCTGCGGAAAATTGTAGGTGCGGATGCGCTCGGAGCGGTCGCCGCTGCCGATCTGGCCGCGCCGGTCGGCGGCGCGCGCCTTGTCGAGCTTGCTGCGCTCGGCGTCGTAGAGCTTGGCGCGCAGCATCGTCATCGCCTTGGCGCGGTTCTTGTGCTGCGAGCGCTCCTCCTGCACCGCCACCACGATCCCGCTCGGGATATGGGTGATGCGGATGGCGGATTCGGTCTTGTTGACGTGCTGGCCGCCGGCGCCGCTCGAACGCATGGTGTCGACCTTGAGATCGTCGGGCTTGATCTCGATGTCGACCTCTTCGGCCTCCGGCAGCACCGCGACGGTCGCGGCCGAGGTGTGGATGCGGCCCTGCGCCTCGGTGTCGGGAACGCGCTGCACGCGGTGCACGCCGGATTCGAACTTGAGCTTGGCAAACGGACCGCGGCCGCTGATTTCCGCGACGATTTACTTGAAACCGCCCTTGGTGCCTTAGCTGGCGGTGAAGAGTTCGGTTTTACACCCCAGCGTCGCGGCG
>CAMDEB010000207.1 GCA_945893085.1 Rhodoplanes serenus
CGGCCTGGGCATAAGAAACGCCCCGATCCGTGATCAGCCGCACAGCCTCAAGCTTGAACTCTCGCGTGAACTTACGACGCTCCATGACGCACCTCCGGTCCCATCAAAACACCTAACTCGGTGTCTTCGGAACCGGGTGCAGGCCAATAGGCAGTAAATCTCTTGATCCGATCCGCAATCTCAGACATGCGCGTTGGACGCCAGTTAAGTTTTCCGATGGTCACAATAGTTAGAGAAGATGATTTGGCGGTGACTTTTTACGTCATACACGGCATGCAACGAAGAGCGCCCCTTCCCTTCGCCCGCTCTTTTTTCTCTGACAGGGCTACCCCCTCCCCCGCGCCCCCTTCGGCCACCGCAGCGGCCAACTCACAATATGATCCACCAGATCCTCGTCCGGCACATCCACCTCGCTCGCCCCGACCTTGCCGCGCACCGAGACGCCGGCCTGGTGCACGGTCTCGGGGTCGCCCGAGACCAGCGGGTGCCACCAGTACAGGTCGCGGCCGTCGGCGAGCAGCCGATAGGCGCAGGTGGGCGGCAGCCAGACGATCCTTGAGAGGTTGCGCGGCGTGAGACTGACGCAGTCCTTCACCTTGGCCTGCCGGTTGTCGTAGTCGCGGCAGCGGCAGCTTTCGCCGTCGAGCAGCTTGCAGCCGACGTCGGTGTAGAGCGTGCGGTCGGAGCCCTCCTCCTGCAGCTTGTTCAGGCAGCAGCGGCCGCAGCCGTCGCAAAGGCTCTCCCACTCCGGATTCGTCATTTCTTTCAATGACTTCTGCTTCCAGAACGGGAGTTCGCCGGGGTCGGGTGTGGGTTTCGGGACGGCCATGGTCCTATCTATCGATTCCGGCGGCCGCGCCACAAGGTTTCCGCACGTTTCCGGCGGTCGCCCCATAGCGTTCCCTCCCCCGCTTGCGGGGGAAGGAGCGAGAGAGCAGTGCCAGCCGCTTTTCAGGGATCGGGGCGGGCATTTCCCCCCATTTTCCATTCACCTTGTGACCATCCGGCCATGGCCGGGGCCGGGGCGATGGGCTAAACGTTACGGAAAGGTGAAGGCTGACCGGTCGATTCCGGCGGCGTTTCGCCATTGCATCGAGGCCAGATGCGCGACCTCTATCCCGATCCACAGAAGCGCTGGAAGCCGAAGTTCGGCCGCTTCCTGCTCGATTCGGACGCCCGCATCGACACCTTCCTGTTCCAGGCCGGGCGCTGGGTGCGCGAGCTGTTCGAGCGCTTCTCCACCGTCATGGACCGCTTCCACGTCTCCGGCTGGCGGCGCTGGGGTTCGTCGAGCCGGCCTCGGAGGGCTTAACGCTCGGGCTCGGCGGCATGATCGTGCTGCTGGCGCTGGCCATTCCGGCGTTCCGCGAGACCGCCGACGAGGACTGGCTGAAGAAGTCCGAGCTCGCCATCACCTTCCTCGACCGCTACGGCAACGAGGTCGGCAGCCGCGGCATCAAGCACAACGACTCGATCCCGCTCGACGAGTTCCCCGACACCCTGATCAAGGCGACGCTGGCGACCGAGGACCGCCGCTTCTACGAGCATTTCGGCATCGACTTGGGCGGCACCTTCCGCGCGCTGCTGGCGAACTCGCGCGCCGGCGGCGTGGTGCAGGGCGGCTCCTCGCTGACGCAGCAGCTCGCCAAGAACCTGTTCCTGTCGAACGAGCGCACCATCGAGCGCAAGGTCAAGGAGGCGTTCCTGGCGATCTGGCTCGAGGCGCGGCTGACCAAGAACGAGATTCTCAAGCTCTACCTCGACCGCGCCTATCTCGGCGGCGGCGCCTTCGGCGTCGATGCCGCGGCGCAATTCTATTTCAACAAATCAGCCCGCGACCTCAACCTCTCCGAAAGCGCGATGCTCGCCGGCCTGTTCAAGGCGCCGACCAAATTTGCCCCGCACATCAACCTGCCCGCCGCGCGCGCCCGCGCCAACATCGTGCTGGATAATCTCGTGGAGGCTGGATTCCTCACCGAAGGCCAAGTCTTCGGCGCCCGCCGCAATCCCGCCATAGCGATGGACCGGCGCGACGAGCGCTCGCCGAATTATTATCTCGACTGGGCCTTCGACGAGATGAAGAAGCTCGTCGACACCTTCCCGAAGTCGATGTCGGAGCGCGTGTTCCTGGTGCGCACCGCGCTCGACGTCGGGCTGCAGAAGACCGCCGAGAACGCGATGGAGAATTCGCTGCGACAATATGGCCGCGATTACCACGCGAGCCAGGGCGCCGTCGTAGTCGCAGACCTCGACGGAGCGGTGCGCGCGATGGTCGGCGGCCGCGACTACGGCGCGAGCCAGTTCAACCGCGCGACCGACGCGATGCGCCAGCCGGGCTCCTCGTTCAAGCCTTACGTCTACGCCACTGCGCTCGCGAACGGCTTCAAGCCGACCTCGGTCGTGGTCGATGCGCCGATCTGCCTCGGCAACTGGTGCCCGCAGAATTACGGCCGGTCGTTTTCCGGCTCGGTGACGCTCACCATGGCGATCACGCGCTCGATCAACACCATTCCGGTGCGCCTGTCGGTCGCGCTCGGCAAGGGCAACGCCAAGGCCGGCCGCGCCATGATCATCGAGACCGCGCGCAAGTTCGGGCTGCGCACGCCGCTGCCGGACACGCCGTCGCTGCCGATCGGCGCCGACGAGGTGACCGTGCTCGACCATACGGTGGCTTTTGCGACCTTCCCCAACGAGGGCAAGGCCGTGGTGCCGCACGCCATCCTCGAAGTCCGCACCGCTACCGGCGAGGTGGTGTGGCGGTTCGATCGCGACGGCAAGAAGCCGACACAGGTGATCAAGCCCGAGATCGCCCGCGACATGAACATGATGTTGAACAGCGCCGCCGAGCAAGGCACCGGCCGCCGCGCCATGCTTCCCGGCGTGCGGATCGCCGGCAAGACCGGAACCACCAACGCCCACTGTGACGCCGGGTTCGTCGGCTTCACCGGCAATCTGGTCGCCGGCGTCTGGTTCGGCAACGACGACTATCAATCGATGCAACGCATGACCGGCGGCTCGCTGCCGGCGATGACGTGGAACGCCGTCATGAGCTACGCGCACCAGGGCATCGAGCTCAAGGGTATCGCGGGCGTGGCGCCAAACCCGACGCCGGGTTCGACACCGGCCCTGGTCGCGGCCGTGGCCGCGTCGGGCGACACGGCTTTGCGGCCGACGGTGCTGACACGGCGCGGCGCCGAGGCGCTGACCCGGGTCGAGCGCCTGATGGACGACGCCATGAGGGCGCTCGCGGTTGCCGGCGCGCCGACCGCGATCCCGGCCGGCCAGCAGAGCGCCGTGCAACGACCTGAAACGTTTGCGTCCGCCACCGGCGCAACTCCTCCCAGCCTGCTCGGCAACTAGGCCCGCCGCCGGCGGGTTGCGCCTCCCGACCATCGTCTCAATCGATCAGATCGAAACGTGCGTCTGCTTCTTGGATCATTGTTCGCATTGGCCATCGCGGCCCTCGTCGGTCTCGGCGCGGCCTGGCTGGCGCTGAGCCGCGGCACCGCGTTCGGCGCCATCACCATCGGCGCCTGGACCGCGTGGCCCAGAACCGGCACGCAGGACGCCGATCCCTACGCACGCGCCATCATCTCCCGCAGCGGCGAACTGCCGGTCGGCTCCGGCGACGGCGTGGCGTTCCTCGCACGCACCGACGATACCGGCAGACCGCTGGACGGCCGCTGCGACGTGGTCTTAAGCGGCTCCACGCCGCAGGCGCGGTTCTGGACCGTCACGCTCTATGACCCGCAAGGCCGCCTGGTCGCCAATTCGGTGGAGCGCCAGGGCTTTACCAGCCAGGAGATCGTGCGGCGGGCCGACGGCAGCTTCGAGATCGTGGCGGCGCCACGGGCGCGGCCCGGCAACTGGCTACCGACGGGCGGCGTGGAAAGCTACATCCTGGTGTTGAGGCTCTACGATACGCCGGTCGGCGTCGCCACCCGCGCGGCACGCGAAGCGCCGATGCCGGCAGTCAGCGTGAGGTCGTGTCCATGATCCGCGGGCTGCTCTGGCTTCTGGCAGGCGCGCTGCTCGGCGGCATCGTCCATCTCATCACCGTGCTGGTGCTGCCGCGCACGGCGACCCAGGACGCCTTTTCGCGGCTGATGCCGATCTCTCCGGTCAATGCGGTCACCGCGGTGCCGGCACCCTCGCCGCAGAACGCGGTGATGCCGTTCATGGATCCGGCCTTTGCCACCGCGGTGTGCCGCTACGATCTGAGCAACGGGCCGCTCAAGCTCACCGCCCCGGTGAGCGCCGCCTATACCTCGGTGTCGTTCTATTCGCGCTGGGGCGTGGCCTATTACGCCATCAACGATCGCGCGGCCGGCCGGCGCCTGATCGAGCTCGATCTGATGACGCAAGCGCAGCGCAGCCAGTTGCCCGACGACGAGGAGGTCACCGCCGCCGACCGGCTGATCGTGGAATCGCCGACACCGACCGGCCTGATCGTGCTGCGCGCGCTGGCGCCGGAGCCCGGACAGATGGCGATGGCGCGCACCGCACTCGCCTCGGCACGCTGCCAGCCGCAATCGCCATAGAGGGCGTTTACGCCCCGTAGGCGGTCACCTTCGCCTGCAGCAGCGACAGCGAGCGCTCGGCCTCGACCGCCATCTGCGAAGGCGCGGCAATGACCAAGCGTTCGAGCGCGATGCGGTACGACGCCGTCCGCTCGTGCAGCGAGCCCTGCACCCATTGCACGATGGCGGTGTTCTCGCGGATGCGGCTGACGGTGTTGTGCCGCTCCTCGTCGCTGAGGTTGGACACGTAGGCGAGACTCTTCTCGCGCTTGCGATCCATGTCGCCGACGTAGCGGGCGGTCGCGAAGAACGGGTCGAGCCGCGTCACGTCGTTGCGGATGTCCTCGATCAGCCGGTTGTAGCGCGCGGTCTGCGACCGATAAGCGGTCTGGAACAGTTGCGACGCATAGGCCGCGCGATCGGGATACGGCCAGGGTCGGCTCTTGAGATCGTATTCGCCGAGCACGCTGTACCAACGATGGCGCTCATACGGCGGCTCGATGAACGGATAGGCGAGATCGCGGAGCTGGCGCTCCTCGTCGGTGAGCTGGTGCTGCCAGGGCGGATTGCCGGGCTTGCGCGACGCCGCCGGCCCCATCCAGGCGTGGGTGTCGTCGCGGACCAGCGATTGCCGCAAGCGGCCGAAGTCGCCGTTGGCGCAGCCACCGAGCAACAGCAATAGCACGGCGATGCCCGCGCATCGCCGAGATGTCGCGATCGATAGAGGTCCTGCGCCGCTCACGAGCGCGATGCGCGGCACCGTCGCTTGCGGCCGGGCGTCGCGCTGCTGCCGCCTTCGAGCCCATCGGAGGGCTTGTCGGGGTGCCGCTCGACCCGCACGACCGGAAGGATGATGACGCTCGCCGGCTCGGAATTGGCACCGACATATCTGCCGCCGCCTGCCGGGCGCTGCCCTTCGGGAAATTGAACGATGATCCCCATACCCCTCCTCCCCCGGCGGTCGCGCGGGCGTCGCCCGGATCGTCGGATCGGCCTACCGTCCGATTAAGAGGGGTCATGGTTAACGGTTCGCTAACGCAGCCAGGGATAACGTCGGTCCGACGATGTTTCATGGACCGGTGGCAGGCAAACCATGGCGGAACAGCCGAAGATTCCCAATCTCGATAGCCTGGTCGCGCTCGGCGACCGGGACGGCGTCGACATCAAGCCGACGCTGCTGCGCGTGACGACCGATCTGTACGTGGCCAAGCCGAGCCACACCGAACAGGAAGAACGGCACTACACCGAGCTTGCGCTCCGCCTCATCGATCAGGTCGACGCGCCGACGCGGGCGATCGTCGCCACGCGGCTCGCGAACTATCCCGCAGCCCCGCGCGCCGTGGTGCACCGCCTGTTGCGCGACAGCATCGCGGACGGCCCGGTCGAAGAAACCGCGCTCGCGGCACCGGCCGCGCCGATCGCGACGGCCTTCGCCGGCGGCGCCGCGGCGGCGAACGACTTGAACGAACTGTTCTTCGCCGGCAGCGCCATCGAGCGCCGGCTGATCCTGCTCAATCTCGAATATGCCTTGCTGCCGCCGGCCGAGCCGATTGCGCCGCAGGCGGCGCGTGAATCGGTGCGCCGCCTGGAGGCGGCAGCGCTCGGCCACAACAGCGAGGCTTTCGCTCGCGAAATCGAACGCACGCTCGCGATCACGCGCACGCAGGCACGCCGGTTGATCGACGATGAATCGGGTGAGCCGATCGTGGTCGCGGCGGTCGCACTCGCCATGCCCGCCGACGTGCTGCAACGGATTCTCTTGTGCCTCAATCCCGCCATCGGCCAATCCGTGCAGCGGGTGTATGAGCTCGCCGACCTCTACGAAGAGATCGAGCCGGGCGCGGCGCTACGCCTGCTCGCGATCTGGCGCTCGGCGCGCAAGGCCGAGCAAAAGCCCATCGCGCCGAAACCGGACGCGCATCAGCCGCACTATTGGCATGTCGAAGAGCGACCCGCGCCGGCGGTGCGTCCGAAAATTCCCTGGGACGCCGTGGCCCCGCCGAAGAAAATCGAGCGCGCCTAAGGCGCGAGATTCAGGTGACGATCGTATCAAGAAAATTCCGGCCGGCGCGGTCCTCGACCTCGACGATCCAGATATCGGAATCGAACTTGATCTGCCGCGCCAGATAGGCCTCGACATCGGCCTCCGGCGCCGGCTGCGCCTTCAGAGCGGGCGTGAAGGCGCGGTCGGCCGGCCTCGCCTCGTCGAACGCGCTCTGCGGCGCCGGCCCGAACACCTCGGCGGTGCCGTCGAGGCGGGCGATCTTGATGAACACGGCACCGGCCTCGTCGGCGCCGCGCCGCCGCACCACGGCGGACGCGCCTTCGATATTGCAGCGGCGCACATAGGCCGCCACCCAGATGCCGGCTTTCAATCGCATCGGATTGGGATGCCCCGCTTTGGCGGGCAAGTCAAAACATCCGCAGGATGATTATTCCAGCGGCCGGCCGGTCATGGTGCTGAGCTCGCGGGCCAGGCGGTCGGAGACCTGGCCGGTCACCGGAAGCTTGCGTTCACGCTCGAAGCGCTCGATCGCGGTCCGCGTCTCGGGATCGTAGATGCCGGTCGACTTGATCTGGCCATAACCATAGTCGGCGAGCGCGCGTTGGACCGCGATGATCCGCCTGCTCGGCGCGAGCAGCTCGGCGATCGGATCGTTGCGGTTCGGAGCTGCGGCGGCCGGCTTGGCCTTGAGGTTGGAGCGGGCGATGGCCGCGAGCAGCGTGTCGTTCGGTTCGGTCGAGGGCCGCAGCCCGGTGGCCTGCTCGAAGTCGCGGATCGCCGCGTCGGTCTTGGGGCCATACACCCCGTCGGCCGTTCCGTCGTAGAAACCGCGGCGCGCCAGCTCGCGCTGCAGGTCGGCGACAATCTCCGGGCGGGGTCGTGCGACCGCGACAGGTTCGGCCGGCCGAGCGCGCGGCAGCAGCAGGGCTTGCGACGCCGATTGCTCGGCCAGCGGGGCCGGCGGTGGCTTGTTGGCGAAGATCGGCGCCGGATGCGGGCCGGATTGCAGGAACATGGCGTTGATGATGATTGCCCCGGCCGCGAAGGTCGCAAGCGCGATCGCGAGTGAATCCGTCGGCCGCCGGCGCAGCAAGCTCCACAGCCAAGCAAAGCGTCCGGGCCGGCTGTCGGCCCCGTCGTCATCGTCCCAACGTGCCGTTGCCCGCATCACCCGCTCACGCACTTTTCTTCACCAGGATTTCCGAGGTTTCGAGCGCGCGCTCAAACAGCGGGTGCGCCACGTTCGAGGTCTCGCGCACCGGCCGCTCGCGCTCGCAGTCG
>CAMDEB010000208.1 GCA_945893085.1 Rhodoplanes serenus
CGACCTCAAGCGCTCGATCGGCCCGATCATCCGGGGCACCGCGCTCGGCTCGTTCTTCGGCGTGCTGCCCGGCACCGGACCCGCGATCGCGTCGTTCTCCTCCTACATGGTGGAAAAGAAGCTCGCCAAGGATCCCTCGCGCTTCGGCAAGGGCGCGATCGAGGGCGTCGCCGGCCCCGAAGCCGCCAACAACGCCGACGCGCAATGCAAGTTCATCCCGATGCTGACGCTCGGCCTGCCCGCCAGCGGCGTGATGGCGCTGATGCTCGGCGCGCTCACCATCCAGGGCATCCAGCCCGGCCCGCAGGTGATGACCCAGCGGCCGGAACTGTTCTGGGGCCTGATCGCCAGCATGTGGATCGGCAATGCGATGCTGGTGGTGCTCAACCTGCCGCTGATCGGGGTCTGGGTGAAGCTGCTCAGCGTGCCCTACCGGCTGCTGTTTCCCGCCATCATGGCGTTCTCCGCCATCGGCATCTACAGCGTCAACAACTCCTCGTTCGAAATCTATCTCACGGCGCTGTTCGGCGTGCTCGGATTCCTCTGGCTGAAGCTCGGCTTCAGCCCGGCGCCGATGCTGCTCGGCTTCGTGCTGGGGCCGATGATGGAGGAGAACCTGCGCCGCGCCATGCTGATGTCGAAGGGCGATCCCACGGTGTTCCTCAGCCGGCCGCTCAGCCTCGCCTTCATCATCGCGACGGTGCTGATCCTGGTGATCATCGTAGTGCCCGCGGTGCGCAAACGGCGCGCTGAGATCACCGACTGATTCAATTTTCAAACAGCCAAGCACCATCGCCCGTATTCTTTGAAAGGCGCCGGGTGCGCCTTTTCCCTTTTTCCGTTTCCCCATGAGGGGATGGAGCGCCGGGAGGCGCCAGGGGCTTGCGAGGCCCCTTTACGGACCTTGCGAGGGTCCGTTTGAACGCGCCCACGGCGATTCCCTGTTACCAGGGGTCGCCGCTTCGGGGCGCGCGCGGCCAATGACGTAGGCCGCTGCGCCTCCCGGCGCTCCACCGCGATGCCGTTGTCGGGCACCGCAGCCCCGCTCCGTCAACCAAGCGTCCCTAGAAGACGCCCTCGGCGAGCGAGGCTGCCGACAAGATAAGTGCGATTTGGCAGGCGGGGATAAGTATTTTTTGATGCCCCGCTACGGACGATCAGCGCTCCGGCTGGGAGCGCTTGTGCGCCTTGAGCGCGGCAAGCCGCTGGTCGCGCCAGCGCATGCGCTTGGCCACCTGATCGGGTTTCGGGGCTTCGCCCCACTGCGCCAGGATGCGGTCGAGATTTTCGCCGGCAAAGATGTTCGGATCGGCGCCGGTGAGGCGCGCGAAGGTCGGCCCGTAGCGGCGGCAATAGTCGGCGATGCCGTCGGGCGCGTTCAGCTCGATGGTCGCGAACGGCCCCATGAACGACCAGCGCAAGCCGAGGCCGTCCTTGATGGTCTTGTCGAGATCCTGCGGCGTCACGAAGCCATCCTCGACCAGCCGGAACGCTTCCACGAGCAGGACGGCTTGCAGCCGGTTGAGGATGAATCCCTCGATCTCGCTCTGGACCACGATCGGCACCTGCCCGACCGACTCGTAGAACGCCTTGGCGCGGGCGACGATCTCCGGCGCGGTCCACGGCGCGGCAACCAGCTCGACCAGCGGAACGAGATGCGGCGGGTTGACCGGATGGGCGACCAGGCAGCGGTGCCGGCCTTTGAGCTTTTCGGTGAAGCGGCTTGCAACGATGGTCGAGGTCGACGATGCGAGGATCGCATCCGGCGCGGCGAGCCGGTCGAGGGCGGCGAAGATGTCCAGCTTCGCCTCGATGGTCTCGGGCGTGTTCTCCTGTACGAAGGTCGCGCCTTCGAGCGCGTCGGCAAGGCCCGTCGCGGCACGCACCCGGCCGGCGGCGGATTTGGCCTGCTCGATCAAGCCGAGCGCGGCGAGTTCTTCGAGACCCTCGGCCACCAGCGAAAGCGCGCGTTCGGCAACGCCATCGCCGGAATCGGTGAGCGCGACCTCGCAGCCGCCAGCCGCGAACACGATCGCCCAAGAGCGGCCGATCAGACCCGATCCGACGATGGCAACGCGTTCCGTCACGGAAATCCGCCGGTGTTCAGGGGATCAGCAAAATCTTTCCGAAGTGATTGTTGCCGCGCATGTGCTCGTGACCGGCCTTCGCCTCGTCGAGCGGATAGGTCTTGTCGATCGGCACCTTGAACTTGCCGGCGCTCACCGCGTCCCAGAGGTCGGCACGCATCTTCACCAGGATTTCGCGCACCTCCTCGATGGTGCGGGTGCGGAAGGTGACGCCGATGTAGTCGATGCGCTGCCGCGCGTGCGCGTCGAAATCGAACTCGGCCTTCATGCCGGCGAGCCGGCCGATATTGACGATGCGGCCGAGCAGCGCCGTCGCCTTCATGGTCTGGCTGACGGTCGGACCCGACAGCATGTCGACGGTCAGGTTGAGGCCCTTGCCGCCGGTCGCCTTCAGCACCTGATCGGGCCAAGTCGGATCCTTGGTGTCAACCGCCAGGTCGGCGCCGAACTCCTTCAGCCGGGCGCGGCGCGTCTCGTTGGTCGAGGTGCCGACGACCAAGCCCGCGCCCATGAATTTGGCGATCTGCAGGCCGATCAGGCCGACGCCGGAGCTTGCGCCCTGCACCATCACCGCTTCGCCCGCTTTCAGGCGGCCCTTGGTGACCAGCGCGTCGTGCAGCGTGTTGAGCCCGATCGGCAAGGTCGCCGCCGTCTCAAAATTCATGCCGTCCGGAATCGGCATGGCGCGGCCGTAGTCCGAAACCGCATACTCCGCATGGCTTCCCGGGCTGTGGCACATGACCCGGTCGCCGACCTTGAAGCCGCGGGCCTCGGCACCGACCTCGACCACCTCGCCGGAGAATTCGCTGCCGATCGGCTTGCCGGCCGCGGCGCCGTGGCTGGTGTCGCCCTTCGCCGAACCGAGATCGGCGCGGTTGAGCGCGATCGCCTTCACCTTCACCAGGATTTCGGTCGGCTTCGGCTTGGGCTGCGGCACATCCTCAATGGTCACCCCGTTGGGTGATGCGACTCCGGCCTTCATGAATTCCTCCCCCGAATTTCGTCATGGCCGGGCTTGTCCCGGCCATCCACGCCTTGCTTCGTTGCCAAGTCGTGGATGCCCGGCACAAGGCCGGGCATGACGGTGTTGCTATTGCTAGCCGACGTTGTGCTTTGCCTTGACGCTGTCCCACCATGGGCAGACGCCGGTCATGGTTTCATAATTGCCTTCAATCACCTGCACCGGCTTGCGGAAGCCCTTGGCGGCGTTCTCGAGACGCAGGTTGCGCGCGGCGGCCTGGTCCTCCTTCGAGAGCCAAGAGCGGTCGTGGCCCCACATGCTCGGGCCCTCCTTGCGCTCATAGGCCTGCCAGTTGTCGACATCGATCGAGCGCGCGCCCCAGCCGTACTCGACCATGAAGGCGGACGGCGTCCAGGAGTAGAACGAGGTGATGAAGTCGCTGGTGTGGCGGCCCATCGTGGTCGCGACGCGGCCTTCCTCGCCGAGCGCGAGATCGTAGCCCTGGCCGACGTCGTCGAACGAGAACAGCTCCATCATGATGTGATGCACCGCGTTCTTGCCGGTTTCGACGAAGGCCAGGCTGTGGTGGCGCGGGTTGAGATGCATGAAGGTGGCTTTGAACGGATGCGAGTAATAGTCGGTCAGCCGGAAGCCGAGCAGGTCGCGGTAGAAGCCGAGCATCTTCTCGGTGTTGTCGGTGTGCATGACGACATGGCCGAGCCCGAGCAGCCCGGTGCGGAAGCCCGAGATCGAGCGGCCGGGAACGAACGGCTCCGAGGTCGTCTCGGCGCCGTGGAACAACTCCAGCCGGTTGCCGACCGGATCGTTGAGCACCACCAGATCCTTGACCCGCCGCTCGTCGGCGAGCGCCCGCGAGCCCCGCGCCACCGCGACGCCCGAGGCTTCGAGCCTGGCCGCGAGCGCATCGAGCGCGACGGCGTCCGCCACCTCCCAGCCGAAGAAGCCGATGCCCTCGCCGCCGTCGGCGTCGACCACGATCCGCTGCTTGCGGTCGTCCATGCGAAAGGCGATCGAGGAGCGGCTTTTGTCGATGCGCTGGAGGCCGAGCAGCTTGGCGCCATAGGTGCCCCAATCGCCCAGGTCCTTGGCGCGAATCCCGATATATCCCAGTGCCTGCGCGCTCATTCCGGGCCTCGTACGACCGATTTCCGCCATTTTCGCACGCTGGAGCCCTGAACGGAAGCAGCCGGCCGCATGGCTGATCCGACTGGATTCCGCCCACGATCGCTATACATACCGGCGGACCAACGATTCCCCATCAACGGCAATTCCCCTTGCAACCGATCATTTCCATTTCGTCGCTCTCCAAGACCTATGCCTCGGGCTTCAGCGCGCTGAAGGGCGTCGACCTGGAGATTCGCCGCGGCGAGATCTTCGCGCTGCTCGGCCCGAACGGTGCCGGCAAGACGACGCTGATCAACATCGTCTGCGGCATCGTGACCCCGTCCGCCGGCACGGTTTCGGTCGACGGCCACGACATCATCGCCGACTTCCGCGCCGCCCGCTCGCTGATCGGCCTGGTGCCGCAGGAACTGACCACCGACGCGTTCGAGACGGTGTGGGCGACGACGAGCTTCAGCCGCGGCCTGTTCGGCAAGCCGGCCGATCCCGCCCATATCGAGAAGGTGCTGAAGGACCTTTCGCTGTGGGACAAGAAGGACAGCAAGATCATGACGCTGTCCGGCGGCATGAAGCGGCGCGTGCTGATCGCCAAGGCGCTGTCGCACGAGCCGCAGGTGCTGTTCCTCGATGAGCCCACCGCCGGCGTCGACGTCGAGCTGCGCAAGGACATGTGGCAGGTGGTGCGCGACCTGCGCGCCTCGGGTGTCACCATCATCCTGACCACGCATTACATCGAAGAGGCCGAGCTGATGGCCGACCGGGTCGGCGTCATCAATCACGGCGAGATCATCCTGGTCGAGGACAAGGCCGAACTGATGCACAAGCTCGGCAAGAAGCATCTGGTGCTGCAACTGCAGGACCGGCTGGCTGCGATCCCCGCCGCGCTCGCCGCCGAGCCGCTGGTCCTGGCGAAGGACGGCACCGAGCTGATCTATGAATACGACACCCAGGGCGAGCGCACCGGCATCGCCGACCTGTTCGCGGCGCTCAACCGCGCCGGCATCCGCATCAAGGATTTGCAGACGACGCAAAGCTCCTTGGAAGACATCTTCGTCGATCTGGTGAAGCTAAAAACATGAACTGGTACGCGGTCCGCGCAATCTACCTGTTCGAGATGGCCCGCACCGGGCGCACGCTGTTTCAGAGCATCGTGTCGCCGGTGATTTCGACCTCGCTGTATTTCGTGGTGTTCGGCGCGGCGATGGGCTCCAACATCACCGAGATCGACGGCATCGCCTATGGCGCCTTCATCGTGCCGGGCCTGATCATGCTGATGCTGCTGACCCAGAGCACCGCCAACGCCTCGTTCGGCATCTATTTCCCGAAATTCACCGGCACGATCTACGAGCTGCTGTCGGCGCCGATCTCCCATGTCGAGATCGTGCTCGGTTACGTCGGTGCGGCCGCGACCAAATCGATCATCCTCGGCCTGATCATCCTCGCCACCGCCGGCCTGTTCGTGCCGCTGCGGATCGCCCATCCGGTCTGGATGGTCGCCTTCCTGGTGCTGACGGCGGTCACCTTCAGCCTGCTCGGCTTCATCATCGGCATCTGGGCCGATGGCTTCGAGAAGCTCCAGCTCATTCCGCTGTTGGTCATCACCCCGCTGACGTTTCTCGGCGGCAGCTTCTATTCGATCAACGTCCTGCCGCCGGTCTGGCAGACCATCAGCCTGTTCAATCCCGTGGTCTATCTGATCAGCGGCTTCCGCTGGAGCTTCTACGAGGTGGCCGATGTCTCGGTCGGCGTCAGCCTGGCGATCACCGGCCTGTTCCTCGCCGTGTGCCTCGTGACCGTGTGGTGGATTTTCAAGACCGGCTACAAGGTCAAGAGCTAACTCACTCCACCTTGATGTTCGCCGCCTTCGCGACCCCGCGCCATTTCTCGTTCTGCGCCGCGATGAAGGCCGCGAACTCCGCCGGCGTGCCGAGCGGCGACACCGCGCCGAGCCGGGCGATCATGGCCTTCACGTCAGGCGTCGCGAGACCCTCGTTCATCGCCGCGTTGAGCGTGTTGACGATGCTCGCGGGCGTGCCGGCCGGCGCCACCAGGCCGTTGAAGGTCGTCACCTCGTAATCCGGCACCCCAGCCTCGATCATGGTCGGCAGATCGGGCGCCAGCGGCGTGCGGGTCCGGCTGGTGATGGCCAGCGCCCGCACCTTGCCGTCGCGAATCAGCGGCAGCAGGATCGTGATGCTCTCGAACGTGAAGTGCACCGCATTGCTGAGCACCGCGGTCACCGCCTCGCCGCCGCTGCGATACGGCACGCCGACGACGTTGGCCCCGCTGCGCGCCCGGAACAGTTCGCCGGTCAGATGCGGCAGCCCGCCACCGCCGGTGTGCGCATAGTTGAGCGTGCCCGGATTGGCCTTGGCGTGATCGACCAGATCCTTGATCGTCTTCCACGGCGAGGACGGCTGCACCACCAGGATCTGGTAGCTCTCCGACACCTTGGCGATCGGCGCGAACGCCGTGCGCGGATCGTAGCCGGCGCTGGCGGACACCGAGGGGAACACCGCGAGCACGCTGGTGTTGCCGGCCATCAGCGTATAGCCGTCCGGCGCCGAGGCGATCACCGCCCGCGCGCCGAGCACGCCGCCGACGCCGGGACGGTTCTCGATCACCACCGGCTGTCCGAACTTCGGCGGCAGGATTTGCGACGCCAGCCGCGCCGGCAGATCGGTCGGACCGCCGGCGCCCGCCGGCACGATGATCCGGATCGGCTTGTCGGGATAGGCCTGCGCATCGGCGCGGTCGGCAACAGCTGCGACGCACAGCGCCGCAATGGCGGACAATACGATGCGATGACCGATCATGGCGTTGCCTCCGCGTTTCTTCTGCCTATCGAAGTCCCACCGGCTTACTTGATCAATATAGAGCGTCGTGTCACTGGACGTAAACGCCGGTCACGCGGTGATCGACCTGACCCGGTTTCTGATCTGCGGGGAATCCAGCGCGTACCGGTAGGCGCGGAAGACCTCATTCGAGGGGTCGCCATTGCGGTCCGGCCCCATGAACGGGCTGACGTATTCCCAGACGATCTCGCGCTCCGGTGTCACCTCGAACAGCCGACCCCATTGACCTTCGCAGATCAGCGTGTTGCCGTTCGAGAACCGTTGCGCACCGCTGATGTGCGGACTGAAGAAGGTGTAGCCCGGCTTGCCACGATACTCCCAGACCGTCTTGTGCGTGCGCGGGTCGAGCTCGATGACGCGCGAGAACGGATTGGTGGTGGTGTTGATGCCGTTTGCGAACAGCATGATATTGCCGTTCGGCAGTGGCTCGCAGTCGTGCTGCATGCCGAAGCTATCGTCGCGATGGTGCCATTTGATCTTGCGGGTCTGGCGGTCGATCAGCGCAATGGTGTTCAGGCGGCGGAAGCTGATGTAGATGTCGCCATTGGGCAATGGCGAGATCGCATTGGCGTGGGCGAATTCGTCACGCAGCTGATTTGATATCAGCGGGTGCTTTTCCACCTCCATGTCGCGGCAGGCGTGCCATTCCCACACCGTCTGGCCCGCGGGCGTCACTTCGAAGATATTGTCGCCGTACATGCAGCCATCCGGATGCAGCGTACCGGCAAG
>CAMDEB010000209.1 GCA_945893085.1 Rhodoplanes serenus
CCGCTGGCGGACCGCTCTGTTACGGTTTCGGCCGATGAAACCCGCCCGCGACATCGCCCGGCTGATCGAGATCATGGCGGCGCTGCGCACGCCCGGCAGCGGCTGTCCGTGGGACCTCGAGCAGAATTTCGAGACCATCGCCCCCTACACGCTCGAGGAGGCCTATGAGGTCGCCGACGCCATCGCCCGGCATGACCTCGACGATCTGCGCGAGGAGCTGGGCGACCTGCTGCTCCAGGTCGCCTTCCACGCCCGCATGGCACAGGAGCAAGGCGCCTTCGATTTCGGCGACGTGGTCCAGGCGATCACGGACAAGCTGATCCGTCGCCATCCGTATGTGTTCGGCGACATCCGCGGCGCCACCACCGACCAGGTCAACGCCCAGTGGGAGCGCATCAAGGCTGAGGAAAAAGCCGAGCGGGCGGCCCGCGGCCACGCGGCGGAGGGCACGGGCGCCCTCGCCGGCGTGCCGGTCGCCCTGCCCGCGCTGACCCGCGCGCTCAAGCTCCAGACCAAGGCCAGCCAGGTCGGCTTCGACTGGAACGACCCGATGGCGGTTCTGGCCAAGATCCGCGAAGAGGCCAACGAGATCGAAGCCGAGATCGAAGGCGGCAAGACCGAGCAGGCGGCGGCCGAAGTCGGTGACCTGATGTTCGCCGTGGTCAACCTCGCCCGGCACCTCGACGTCGATCCGGAGGCGACGCTGCGCGCCACCAACCGGAAATTCGAGCAGCGCTTTGGCTCGATCGAACGCGCGCTCGCCGCGCAGGACAAGGCCCCGCAGGATGCGACCTTGGCGGAGATGGACGCGCTGTGGGACGCGGCCAAGGCCGCGGAGAAATAAGGCGATTTTTTTTAAGCCCGCAGGCCGAACTTCGTCCTGACGACCTCGGCCTTGGCCGGATCGACCCGCACCGTCATCGCCAGGCGGCCATCGTCGTTCATCGATTTCGCCAGCACCTCGGTGTTGCGGTAGAGCCAGCTCGCGCCGGCTCCGTCGGCCGGATCGAGCGCGAGATTGAGCACCAGGCGGCTCAAGCCAAGCCGCGCTTCGATCGCGGCCAAGAGCCGGTCGATCCCCTCCCCGGTCAGCGCCGAAACCAGCACCGGAGTGAGATCGGCGGGCTGGCGCTCGGCGAGATTGCGCAGCTGGGCGCGGCCGTCGGCGTCGAGCCGGTCGATCTTGTTCCACACCTCGATCAGCCGATGCTGGTCCTCGGCGGTGATGCCGAGCGCCTCCAAAACCTGTTCGACGTCGTGCGACTGCGCCTCGGTGTCCTGATGCGACACGTCGCGCACATGCAGGATCACGTCGGCCTCGATCACCTCCTCCAGCGTGGCACGGAACGCCGCGACCAGCATGGTCGGCAGGTCGGAGATGAAACCCACCGTGTCGGAGATGATGATCTTGAGCCCGGACGGCAGCGCGATCGAGCGCAGAGTCGGGTCGAGCGTTGCGAACAGCATGTCGGCCTGCAGCACGCTCGCCCGCGTCATGCGGTTAAACAGCGTGGATTTGCCGGCGTTGGTGTAGCCGACCAGGGCGACGATCGGATACGGCACGCGCTTGCGGCTGTCGCGATGCAGCTTGCGGGTTCGCTTGACCTTTTCCAGATCGGTCTCGATCCGCGCGATCCGCTCCTCGATCAGTCGGCGGTCGGTTTCGAGCTGGCTTTCGCCCGGTCCGCCGAGGAAGCCGAAGCCGCCGCGCTGGCGTTCGAGATGGGTCCAGGAGCGCACCAGCCGGCTGCGCTGGTACGTCAAATGCGCGTGCTCGACCTGCAACGAACCCTCCTTGGTTCGCGCCCGCCGGCCGAAGATCTCCAGGATCAGCCCGGTGCGATCCAGCACCTTGGCGTTCCAGGCCTTCTCGAGATTGCGCTGCTGCACCGGCGAGAGCGCGCCGTCGACCACGACGATGCTGGCTTCCAGGGTTTTGACCAGGCCCGCGATCTCGTCGACCTTGCCCTTGCCGATATAGGTCGCCGGGCGGACGGTGTTGATCGGCACGATGCCGGAAGAGACCACTTCGAGATCGATGGCGCGCGCGAGCCCTGCGGCCTCTTCCAGCCGGGCGGCCGGTGCGCGCTCGTTCTCGGACACACGAGCCGCAGCCCCGCGCGCCGGCGGCCGCCGCCGGTAGGGTCCGATCACCACAGCACGGCCCGTCCCCGAGCCGGTCGGGCTCAGGGCGTCCGCACTCTTGTCACGACGGCGCTGCTCCAATCAGACTTTTTCCGCGGCGGGTGCATCTTCGCCGCCCTCGAACAGCTGGATCGGATGACCCGGCATGATCGTGGATATGGCGTGCTTGTAGACGAGTTGCGAGTGCCCGTCCCGCCGCAGCAGCACGCAGAAATTATCGAACCAGGTGACCACGCCCTGTAATTTCACCCCATTCACCAGGAAAATGGTGAGTGGGAATTTGCTTTTGCGGACGTGATTGAGAAACGGATCCTGAAGATTTTGAGCGCGTTCGGCTGCCATTGCCGTTGTTCCATTATTTCTCGCGGACCCTGTCGCCAGTGTTGTTCTTTCTCAAGTCGTATGGCGTTCTTGATACCTTTCGGCGGCCATAAGACTCTCGGGCAAACCCATTAGATTGTAGGTCCGGGGGGTGCGCAAGCCCAACTTGACGCCACGCACCGCCATCGGTTGCCTTCCGCATCTATGTCAGTTCGGCGTAACGGTGGAAATCGCGCCGCAGCGCGGTTGCGATCAATCCGGGCGCGCCGTTGCCGACCGGCCGGCCGTCGATCCGCACCACTGGGAGCACGATCTGGCTTGCCGAGGTGATGAACGCCTCGCGCGCGGACTGGGCCTCGTCGACCGTGAAGGCGCGCTCCTCGAGTTCAAGCCCCTGCGCCGCGATCGCATCCAGCACGACCGTCCGGGTGATGCCCTTGAGGATGCCATGGTCGACCTGCCGGGTCACCACCTTGCCGTCGCGGGTGACGATCCAGGCGTTGGACGACGAGCCCTCGGTCACCCGGCCCTGCCCGTCGACGAACCAGGCCTCGCGCGCGCCCTGCTCGCGCGCGGCCTGCTTGGCAAGCACATTGGGCAAGAGCGACACCGATTTGATGTCGACCCGCTCCCAGCGGTTGTCGGGAACGGTGATGACGGCGACGCCGTCGGCCGCGAGCTTCTCGGCGGCGTCGAGGTTGAGATTGCGCGCGGTGACGACGATGCTCGGCGCGGTGCCGGCGGCCGGGAACGCGTGGTCGCGGCGGGCGACGCCGCGGCTGATCTGCAGATAGACGATGCCCCAGCGCACCCGGTTGCGGCGGACGGTCTCGCGCAGCACGACGCCGAGCGCCGCCGGCGACATCGGCGCAGCGATCCGCAGCTCCGAAAGCGATCGCGCGAGCCGCTCGGTGTGGCGGCGCTCGTCGACCAGGCGTCCGGCCTTGACCTCGCAGACCTCATAGACGCCATCGGAGAACTGATAGCCACGATCCTCGACGTTGACCGTGGCGTCACGCAGCGGGAGGTAGCGGCCGTTCACATAGGCGATGCGGGACATCGGTTTCCCCGAGATTTCCGGATTGAGAACGGCCTAGCCGATGCCCAGCGCCTTGAGCTTGCGATGCAGCGCCGAGCGCTCCATGCCGACGAACTCGGCGGTGCGCGAAATGTTGCCGCCGAAGCGGTTGATCTGCGCCAGCAGATACTCGCGCTCGAACATCTCGCGCGCCTCGCGCAGCGGCAGGCCCATGAGCTGTTCGCCGCCGTTGCCGTTCGGCATCGAGGGCACCATCGAGCCGACGTCCGGGGGCAGCATGTTGGCGTTGATGACGGCCGAGGGTTCGCCGCCGGCCAGGATCATCAGCCGCTCCACGTTGTTGCGCAGTTGCCGAACGTTGCCCGGCCAATCGTGCGATTGCAGCACCGCCATCGCATCGGCGCCGATCGTACGGTGCGGCAGGCCGGTCGACTGCGAAATCTGCTCCATGAAATGGTTCACCAGATGCGGGATGTCCTCGCGCCGTTCGGCCAGCGTTGGCACCCGCACTGGCACCACCGACAGCCGGTGGAAGAGGTCCTCGCGGAATCGGCCCTCGGAGATCTCGGCCTCGATGTTGCGGCTGGTCGAGGAGACGATGCGCACATCGACCGCGACCTTGGTTGAGCCGCCGACGCGCTGGAAGGTCTGATCGACCAGCACGCGCAGGATCTTGCTCTGGGTGTCGCGCGGCATGTCGGCGATCTCGTCGATGAACAGCGTGCCGCCATGCGCCTCTTCGAGCGCGCCGACCTTGCGCTCCTGGGTGCCGTTCGACTGCTCGACGCCGAACAGCTCGGTCTCCATGCGCTCCGGCGTGATCGCGGCCGCGTTGATGACGATGAATGGTCCTTGCGCGCGGCCGGACAGCCCATGAATCGTGCGCGCCGCGAGCTCCTTGCCGGCGCCCGAGGGCCCGACGATCAAAATCCGGCTGTTGGTCGGCGCCACCTTTTCGATGGTTTGCTTGAGCTGGTTGATCGACGGCGAGTGGCCCACCATGCTGGTCGGCATCGGCGTGATCGCCTTCAGCTCCTTGACTTCGCGCTTGAGGCGGGAGGTCTCGAGCGCGCGGTCGGCAACCAGCACCAGGCGGTCGGCCTTGAACGGCTTCTCGATGAAGTCGTAGGCGCCGCGCTTGATCGCCGCGACCGCGGTCTCGATGTTGCCGTGGCCGGAGATCATCACCACCGGCAGCTCGGGATGCTGCACCTTGACGGTGTCGAGCAGTTGTAATCCGTCGAGCTTGCTGCCCTGCAGCCAGATGTCGAGGAACAGCAGGTTCGGACGGCGCGAGTGGATCGAGCTCAGCGCCGCGTCGCTGTCACCGGCCGTGCGGGTGGTATAGCCCTCGTCCTGCAGCAGCCCTGCGACCAGATCGCAAATGTCCGATTCGTCGTCGACGATGAGGATATCCGAAGCCATGGCTAATGTTCGCCCACTGCCGTGTTCAACTTGGATTCGCCGGCGGAGGCCACCGGCTCCGTGGCAAAACGAATTCGCACCCAGGCGCCGCGCTCGCCGGGGATTTTGTCTGACGCATCGCGCAGCTCGATCAGCCCGCCATGCTCCTCCAGAATCCGGCCGACGATGGCGAGACCGAGGCCGGTGCCCTTCTCGCGGGTGGTAACATAGGGCTCAAGCAGCCGGTTGCGGTTCTGCTGCGGCAGCCCGATGCCGTTATCGACCACGTCGATGTCGACATGATCGCCGTCGCGCACAGCCGAGACCCGGATGCGGCCGCGGCCGCGTTCGTCTTGCGGCACGGCGGCGATCGCTTCGGTGGCGTTCTTGATGATGTTGGTGAGCGCCTGCGAGATCAGCCGGCGGTCGAAACGCGCCGGCATCGGATCCTCGTCGAGTTCCAGATCGATGTCGATGTCGGCGTTGCCGACGCGCTGCAGGAACACCACCTGGCGCACGGCGTCGGCGACGTCCTCCGCGGCGATCACCGGCGTCGGCATCCGCGCGAACTTGGAGAACTCGTCGACCATGCGCTTGATGTCGTCGACCTGCCGCACGATGGTGTCGGTGCATTGCATGAACACGGCCGGATCGTCGGTGATGGTCTTGCCGTATTTTCGTTTGAGCCGCTCAGCCGCGAGTTGGATGGGGGTCAATGGATTCTTGATCTCGTGCGCGATCCGGCGGGCGACGTCGGCCCAGGCCGAGGTGCGTTGCGCCGCCACCAGCTCGGTGATGTCGTCGAGCGTGACCACGTAGCCGTGCTCCGGTTCGCCGGACTGTTCGGTGGTCACGCGCACCGACAGGTTGCGCTCGCGGCCCTTGCGGTTGATCGTGACCTGGCCCTGCACGAGGCGCTGCCAGCCTGATTGCGCACTGCTGAAAATTTCGTCGAGCTCCGGCACCATCTCGACCAGCGGGCGGCCGACCGCCTCCGCCTCCGGACGGCCGATGAGCTGCTCGGCGGAGCGATTGACGATGCTGATGCGCCCCTCGGCATCGACGCCGATCACGCCGGCGCTCGCGCCCGCCAGCACCGCCTCGGTGAAGCGCCGGCGCTTGTCCATTAGGTCGCGCGCGCGAACGATGTCGTCGCGTTGCGTCCGCAGCTCGTAGGTCATCTTGTTGAAGGTCTCGCCGAGCTGGGCGAGGTCGCCTTCGGAGCGGCGGATCGGCACCTGGACGTAGAGGTTGCCGGTAGCGACGATGTCGGCTGCGCCGATCAGTCGGCGGATCGGCGCCACCAGGCGATTGGCGAAGTTCAAGCCGAGCCACGCAGCCGACAGCAGCACGGTAAGCGCGATCACCGTGTACATCAGCGCGAATGCGAGCTGCACGCCGAGCCGGCGGGATTCAAGGTTGGCGAAGTCGCTGACGCTCGCCTGGGTTTCGCGCAGTTGGGCGACGACGCGCGGATCGAGCGGGCGGATGATATGGAGGAAGGTGTTGTCGTAGCCGCGCAGCCGGACCACGGCCGCAACCGAATTGGCTTCGAGCAGCACGCCGATCTGCGGCTCGGTCTCACCGACCGTGGCGAGGCCCGCGGTGGACGGCATCACGACGTTCTGCTCGCGCGGCAGGTCAGCACGCTCGATGACGGACACGTCGGCGCCGATCATCATCGCCGCCGACAGCCCCCTCACCTTCGCCTGCGTGGTGAAGAATTGTCCGAACCGGTCGCGCTCCTGGTCGAACATCGGCTTGGCGCGGGTGACGTCGAAGGCCATGGCCAGGACGTCGCCGCGGATCGCCTGGGCGTGTTCGCGCAGGTAGGCGTCGGCCACCATCATCGAATTCTCGATCACTGCCTTGGTGCGGGTGGAGAACAGCCGGTCGAGCCCGCGGTCGAGCGTGACGCTCGCCACGATCGCCACCAGGATCGCCGGCACCGCCGCGATCACCGAGAACAGGCCGACGATGCGCACATGCAGTCGCGCGGCGGCGCGGCCGCGGCGGCGGGCCTGAACAACCAGCCAGACCTCGCGAGCAATGACGCCGAGCAGGATGAACACCGTCACGGCATCGATGAGCAGCAGGGTGACGACGACCTCGTGGGTCGGTGTCAGGGGGGTGAGATCGGCGAGCACCACGAAGGTCACGAACGCCGACAGCAGCGCCAGCACGGCAGCGACCGGGCCGATCGCCCGCACGGCGCGGCCGCCCGCAGGCGTCGCGGCCATGGTTAGATCAGCGGTTGCGGCTAGCTCGACGCTGGTGACCGTGGTCATGGACCCCTAAAAGCCGATGAGGAGCGCGACGGGAGGCCCCAATAAGGGAGGCGTTACGCCCTGATTAGGCGCACTGATGCCGAATTACAACAATGTTGCCGAATTGAGACATTTCCGGGGCGTGTAAAAAACACCCGGCTCGCCTGCCCGCTACTGGCTGGTCCGGATCACCTGGATGTCCAGGTCCCTGATCTTCTTGCGCAGCGTGTTGCGGTTGAGCCCGAGCAGGTCGGCCGCCCGGATCTGATTGCCGTGCGTGGCCGCCAGCGCCGCCGAAAGCAGCGGATATTCCACCTCCCGCAGCACCCGATGGTACAGGCCGGGCGGCGGCAAGGCGTTGTCGAAGCCGGCGAAGTAGCGCACCAGCGTGCGCTCGACCGCGGCCGTCAGGCTGTCCTCGACCGGCGTCTTCTCCGACACCGCCGCCGCCGGCTGGGCAAGCTCGGCATCAATCACCGCTGCGGTAATGGTCTCCTGCGGATAGAGCGCCGCCAGCCGCCGCGCCAGATTCTCCAGCTCGCGCACGTTGCCCGGC
>CAMDEB010000210.1 GCA_945893085.1 Rhodoplanes serenus
AAGGACGCCAAGAAGGTCATCACCGTGCGCACGTCCACTTTCCCGGCGACCGGCGAGGGTGGTTCGGCGTCGGTCGAGGCGGTCGCCGCCGCGGCCGATCCCGGCATCTCGTCCTTCGTCGGCGAGGAGCTGTCGAAGTCCGACCGGCCGGAATTGACCTCGGCCAAGATCATCATCTCCGGCGGCCGGGCGATGCAGAGCCGCGAAAACTTCGCCAAATACATCGAGCCGGTGGCCGACCGGCTGGGCGCGGCGGTCGGCGCCTCGCGCGCGGCGGTCGATGCCGGCTATGCGCCCAACGACTGGCAGGTCGGTCAGACCGGCAAGGTGGTGGCCCCCGAGCTCTACATCGCGGTCGGGATTTCCGGCGCCATCCAGCACCTGGCCGGGATGAAAGACTCCAAGGTGATTGTTGCTATCAACAAGGACGAGGAGGCGCCGAT
This sequence comes from Rhodoplanes serenus, assembly GCA_945893085.1. Classification (GTDB taxonomy): domain Bacteria; phylum Pseudomonadota; class Alphaproteobacteria; order Rhizobiales; family Xanthobacteraceae; genus Z2-YC6860. The sequence continues at coordinate 444 of CAMDEB010000210.1, forward strand.
CTTCCAGGTCGCCGACTACGGCCTGGTCGCCGACCTCTACCAGGCCCTGCCGGAGCTTGAGGCAGAATTGGCCAAGATCAAGCGCTGACAATCGGCTATCTTCAGGTTTCTTGCTTCGAGCGTCTTTGGGATTTCAAACATCATGGCGAGCATTCGCAAGGTTGGCGTGGTCGGGGCGGGGCAGATGGGCAACGGCATTGCCCATGTCTGCGCGCTCGCGGGCATTCCGGTGCTGCTCAACGACGTCTCGCCGGCGCGCATCAAGGATGCGCTGGCGATCATCAACGGCAACATGGCGCGCCAGGTCGGCAAGAACCTGATCAGCGAGGACGCGCGCAAGACCGCGCTGAAGAACATCTCCGCCGCCGATACGATCGACGCGCTCTCCGACTGCGACCTGGTCATCGAGACCGCGACCGAGAAGGAAGACGTCAAGCGCAAGATTCTGGCCGAGCTCTGCCCGGTGCTGCAACCGCATGCGATCGTCGCCACCAACACGTCGTCGATCTCGATCACGCGGCTGGCGGCTTCGACCGACCGGCCGGAAAAATTCATCGGCATCCATTTCATGAATCCGGTGCCGCTGATGGAGCTGGTCGAGCTGATCCGCGGCATCGCCACCAACGACGAGACCTTCGAGGCGTCCAAGGAATTCGTGACCAAGCTCGGCAAGACCATCGCGGTGGCCGAGGATTTCCCGGCGTTCATCGTCAACCGCATCCTGCTGCCGATGATCAACGAGGCGATCTACACGCTCTACGAGGGCGTCGGCAACGTCGAGGGCATCGACACCGCGATGCGGCTCGGCGCGCACCATCCGATGGGTCCGCTCGAGCTTGCCGACTTCATCGGCCTCGATACCTGCCTGTCGGTGATGCAGGTGCTGCACGAGGGACTCGCCGATTCGAAGTACCGGCCGTGCCCGTTGCTGGTGAAATACGTCGAGGCCGGCTGGCTCGGCCGCAAGGCGCAGCGCGGCTTCTACGACTATCGCGGCGAAAAACCGGTGCCGACACGGTGAATCCCGCGACTTTTCGTTAACTTCGGCTCGCTAAAATCGAGGGTCGGAGCGATACGATGGCGGTCAACCGCATCTCTGCCTGGAAACACGCTGAAGCGTGGCGCAATCAGCGCCGCGCGATGACGCAACGATTTCTAGACGAAAGCACGACGGTGACCAACGCCTTTGCCACGGCCTGGTCGAACCAGGGCGCCGGCATCGCAAAACTTGCAGGCGAGGCCGCGCTCAAGCGGGTGCAGGCGGCGACCAAGGCAAAGCTCGCCCAGACCACGGCCGAGATCGACAAGGCGACGGCGCTCCAGACCCAGCTGTCCAAGCTGGTCTGATCCGTCCCGCGCCGCTATTTAGCGAGCGCCGCCTGGACCAGCTTCACGGCGTCGCCGCTCGCCCATTCGGCCGGACCGGCCAACGTCGCAAGCTCGCAACCAGCAGGGTCTATGAGGATGGTGGTCGGCATGCCGAACGCCTTGCCGGCCTCCTTCAGGTCCTGGAACACCTTGGCGGTGGGATCGGCGTAATAGCCGAGCTTGCCGACCTCGACCTCCTTGAGCCAGGTCTTCGGCCGCTCCAGGTTGCGGGTGTCGATGTTGATGGCGACCACCTCGAAGCCCGGCCCGCCGAGCTTGGCCTGGAGCGCGTCCAGCGCCGGCATCTCCTTGCGGCACGGCACGCACCAGGTGGCCCACAGATTGAGGAGCACGGTGCGGCCCCGCCAGTCGGCCAGGGTCCTGGTCTGGCCCGCCTGGTCCTGGAACGACAGCTCGGGCAGGCGTTTGGGCGTGCCGGCGACCGCGACGGCGGCGATCTCGCCGCGGACCAGTGGGGCGATCCGCCGCGCGACGTCGACCGCAGGCCTGCAGGCGGGCTCGGCCTCGACAACATTGCCTGTGAGGCGGACGATCCCGTATACGACCGCGAGCCCGACCGCGACGCCGCCAACGCCGCCTGCCAGGACCAAGGTGAGCCGCTTCCAGGCTAGGCTTCGGTGCTGCGAGGCGGTCATGGTCGGCGAACCCAAGTGTTTCGAAGCCAGGTGGCCAAAGAGCGTGTCATGAACAACAAGATGTGGGGCGGGCGCTTTGCGTCAGGTCCCGATGCCATCATGGAGAAGATCGGCGCTTCGATCGATTTCGATTGGCACCTGTACCGGCAGGACATTGCCGCTAGCAAGGCCCACGCCGAGATGCTCGCCAAAGCGGGCATCATCGCGGCCGACGATGCCGAGAAGATCGCTCACGGTCTAGACACGATCCTGTCAGAGATCGGTTCCGGCACGTTCGAGTTCAAGCGGTCGCTCGAAGACATCCACATGAACGTCGAGAGCCGGCTCGCCGAGCTGATCGGCGCCGCCGCCGGACGCCTGCACACCGCCCGTTCGCGCAACGACCAGGTCGCGACCGATTTCCGGCTCTGGATGCGGGAGCGGATCGACGACATCTGGGGCCTGCTCGGCGACTACCAGCGCGCGCTCGCCGAGAAGGCGCTGGCGCACGCCAACACGGTGATGCCCGGCTTCACCCATCTGCAGAGCGCGCAGCCGGTGACGTTCGGCCACCATCTGCTCGCCTACGTGGAAATGGCGGCGCGCGATCGCGGCCGCTTCGCCGATGCGCAGACCCGGCTCAACGAATCTCCGCTGGGCGCCGCGGCGCTCGCCGGCACGTCGTTTCCGATCGACCGCGACATGACCGCGGAGGCGCTGGAGTTCGCCCGGCCGATGGCGAATTCGCTCGATGCCGTCTCCGACCGCGACTTCGTGATGGAGACGCTGGCCGCGGCGTCGATCACGGCGATCCATCTGTCGCGCTTCGCTGAAGAGATCATCATCTGGACGTCGCCGCTGGTCGGGCTGGTGAAATTGTCCGACAAGTTCACCACCGGCTCCTCGATCATGCCGCAGAAGCGCAATCCCGACGCGGCCGAGCTGGTGAAGGGCAAGACCGGCCGGGTGATCGGCGCGCTGAACGCGATCTTCGTGGTGATGAAAGGGCTGCCGCTCGCCTACGGCCGCGACATGCAGGAGGACAAGGAAGGCACGATCGATGCCTTGTCCACGATCGCGATGTGCATCGACGCCATGACCGGCATGGTGCGGGACATGGAGCCCGACACCGCGCGGATGCGGAAGGCCGCGGGCGCCGGCTACTCGACCGCCACCGATCTCGCCGATTGGCTGGTGCTGACCTTGAAGATACCGTTCCGCGAGGCGCATCACGTCACCGGCCAGATCGTTGCCAAGGCCGCCGAGACCGATGTGCCGCTGCACCGGCTGCCGCTCGCCGAGATGCAGAAGATCGAGCAACGGATCACCAACGACGTGTTCGAGGTGCTCTCGGTCGACCGCTCGGTGAAGAGCCGCGTGAGCTACGGCGGCACCGCGCCGAAGAACGTGCGGGCGCAGGCGCGGAAATGGCTGAAGAAGCTCGACAAGGAGCGCGAGTGACGACGCTTGCCACTTTTTCCCACAGGATCGTGGGATGACCGAGCGCCATCGCGGTGCGGCTTAGAACGGGAAATCCCCTGTATCTTCCGTGGGCTGGGTCGGTTTTGAGTGCGGCCGAAGGTTGATCTCCCCAGGCCGGCCTCGCTCTCGCCACGGCATTTGCTATGGTGCCGCCGATTCAGGAGCCCGCCGTGATCCGACCCGCTTTTCAAGGACTTGCCGTGCAGCGACTGGCCCTGATCGGCGCGCTGGCGGCCGCATTGGCGCTGGCGGGCTGCGGACGCAAGGGTCCGCTCGACCCGCCGCCCGGCACCTGGATCACGCCGCCTGGAGCGGCGTCCATCTCCACCAGCAACCAGCCGGGGATGGTGGCACCGGAGCCGCCACCGGTCCAATCCGGGCCCGACGGCAAACCGCTGGCGCCTCCGGGCCCCAATCGGCGCATCCCCGCCGATTGGCTCATTGACTGAACGTGCGATGCACCACTTTGCCTATCGCGACGGCGTGCTGCACGCCGAGGCGGTGAATGTCGCTAGCCTCGCCGAGGCGGTCGGCACGCCGTTCTACTGCTATTCCACCGCCACGCTGGAGCGGCACTACCGCGTGTTCGCCGGTGCGTTCGCCGATGTGCCGTCGATGGTGTGCTACGCCGTCAAGGCGAACTCCAACCAGGCGGTGATCGCGACCCTGGCGAAGCTCGGCGCCGGCGCCGACGTGGTTTCCGCCGGCGAGCTCAAGCGTGCGCTCGCGGCCGGCGTGCCGCGCGACAAGATCATGTTCTCCGGCATCGGCAAGACCGCGACCGAGCTCGCGCTCGCGCTCGATGAGAACATTTTCTGCATCAACGTCGAGTCAGAGCCGGAGCTCGAGCTGCTCTCGGCGATCGCCAAGTCGAAGGGCCGCACCGCCCACGTCTCGATACGGGTCAATCCGGACGTCGATGCCAAGACCCACGCCAAGATCGCGACCGGCAAGTCGGAGAACAAGTTCGGCATTCCGATCAGCCGCGCGCGCGAGGTCTATGGCCGCGGCGCGAAGCTGCCGGGGCTGCGCATCGTCGGCGTCGACATGCACATCGGCAGCCAGATCACCGAGCTGACGCCGTTCGACGATGCGTTCGCGCTGCTGTCCGATTTCGTGCGTGCGCTGCGCTCAGACGGCCACACCATCTCGCACGTCGACCTCGGCGGCGGGTTGGGGATTCCCTACCGCGACGACAACGAGCCGCCGCCCGATCCCGCCGCCTACGCCGAGGTGGTCAAGCGCGCGACGCGCGGGCTCGACTGCACGCTGATCTTCGAGCCGGGCCGCCTGATCGTCGGCAACGCCGGCATCCTGGTGATGCGGGTGCTCTACCTCAAGCGCGGCGAAGCCAAGACCTTCGTGATCGTCGATGCGGCGATGAACGACCTCATCCGGCCGACCTTGTACGACGCCCACCACGACATCCGGCCGGTGGCCGAGGCGCGGCCCGGCGCCTCGCGCATCACGGCGGACGTGGTCGGTCCGGTCTGCGAATCAGGCGATTTCCTGGCGCTCGACCGCGAACTGGCCGAGCCCAAGCCCGGCGATCTGCTCGCCGTGATGTCGGCCGGCGCCTATGGCGCGGTCCAGGCCGGCACCTACAACACCCGCGCGCTGATCCCGGAAGTCCTTGTTCGGGATGGCGAATGGGCCCTGGTGCGGCCGCGCCTTGAAGTCGACCAATTGATCGGCCTCGATCGCCTGCCAGGGTGGATGTAGCACCGGGGTGGTTGGCCTGTGCTACCATCCGGTGCATAGGATTGGGTCATGGCTGACTTTCCGCGTATCACGCAGAACCCGGCCGTCATGGGCGGCAAGCCTTGCATTCGAGGTTTGCGCGTGACCGTCGGGATGATCGTCGGGCAAATCGGCGCCGGCCGTTCGGTCGAGGAGTTGTTGGCCGACTATCCGTATTTGCAACGTGAGGACATCCTGGAGGCGCTGCGTTACGCGGCTTGGCGCGCCCAGGAACGTGAGATTGATCTGGCCAGTGCTTGATGAGGTTCCTGGTCGACATGAACCTGTCGCCAGCCTGGATCAGCTTTCTCGTCGACGCCGGATTTGATGCCATCCACTGGTCGAATGTCGGTCCCAACGACGCGACTGACGGCGAAGTCATGCGCTTCGCGGCGCAGAACGGTCGCATCGTCCTGACCTGCGATCTCGACTTCGGCGCCATTCTGGCCTCCGCCGGGGGAACGCAGCCGAGCGTGGTACAACTGCGTGGTGATCTGCTTACGCCGGCCGCGATCGGCCGCGCCGTATTGTCGGCGGTGAAGCAGGCCGAGGCGGATCTGCACAGGGGCGCACTTTTGTCCGTGGATGTTGCACGATCGCGCCTACGCATTCTGCCGCTTTCCGACCAATAGTCCCAAGGTGTTGTTTCAATTGGTGATTGCGGTCGAACGAGACCCGCCTTGAAGTCGACCAATTGATCGGCCTCGATCGCCTGCCGCCGTGGATATGAACTGGCGCGGGGTTTGCTTGAGATGGCGTAGACCCACGCCCATGTTACAGTGTTGTCATCACGATTCATGGTCATAAGATTCTCGGAGAGCCCGTTGACCCCTCCTTCGGCCGATAGCCCCGACCACCAGCGCCAGGCGCAGGGGGGCGGGGCTTTGCTCAACCGGGCGCTGTCGCGCGCGCGATGGTCGATCTTCTGGGAGCGGCTATGGCCGGCGCTGGCGTCGATCGCCACCGCTGCCGGCCTGTTCCTGGCGGTGTCCTGGCTCGGCCTGTGGCAGTGGCTGCCGCCGCTGGGACGGCCGATCGGGCTGTTCGTGTTTTTCGTCCTGGCGACCGCGGCGACCGTGCCGCTGTTCTTCGTGCGGATGCCGAGCGCCGTCGATGGCCTGCGCCGGCTCGATCGCGCGAGTCTGTTGCCGCACCGTCCGGCCACCGCGATCGCCGACGAGATGGCGCCCGAGGCGGGCGATCAATTTGCCGTCGCGCTGTGGCGCGCCCATGTCGAGCGTGCGCTGCGCGCCGCCCGTTCGCTCAAGGCCGGCATTCCGGTGCCGCGGCTGGCCGCGCGCGATCCTTATGCGTTGCGGGCGCTGGTGCTGATGTTCGCGGTCGCCACCTTCTTCGCCGCCGGCGGCGAGCGCGGCAAGCGCGTCATGGCCGCGTTCGACTGGCAGGGCGTGGTGACGCCGGCGAATTTCCGCGTCGATGCCTGGGTGACGCCGCCGACCTACCCCGGCCGGCCGCCGCTGATCCTGCCGGGCCTGCGCCCCGGCGAGCCGTCGCGGGCGAGCGCCTCGGTTTCGGTTCCGGCGGGCTCGGTTCTGGTGGTTCGCTCCACCGGCAAGGCCGAGCTCAAGGTCGCGGTCACCGGCGGCATCGCCGAGCTCGCGGGCGATGCGCGGCCGCAGGCGCCGTCCGGCACCGAGGAGCGCCGCTACACCATCACCGAGGCCGGCACCGCGAGCGTGCGCGGCGTCGGCGACGATCTCACCTGGACCTTCACGGCGATTCCGGACAAGACGCCGACCATCGCGCTCACCAAGGAGCCCGAGGGCCAGACCCGCGGCGCGCTGCTGCTCGCCTACAAGGTCGAGGACGACTACGGCGTGGTCGACGCGCAGGCGGTGTTCGAGCGCAAGGCGTCAACCGGCCGGCCGCTGTTCGGCGCGCCCGACGTGCCGCTGGTGCTGCCGCAGGCCCGCGCCAAGGCCGGCGCGGCGCAGACCACCAAGGACCTGACCGAGCACACCTGGGCCGGCGTCGACGTGGTGATGACCCTGGT